>NZ_JCBANH010000061.1:0-37185 GCF_059760925.1 Achromobacter sp. 1011791174 | reverse complement strand
GTGCTCATGAGAGGTCTCCCAAAAAGAACAATCCCCACTCAGCGTACCGCTTCGTGGGGATCGGGCTGACCATCTCATTAGCCCCCTTCCGCAAGAAAAGGGGGCTTCCTGTAAAACCCGCCGGGACGGGAACGAATGCGCTATCGAGGCAGCGCGTCCTCCACGCCCAGATCCGTCGCCAGCTGCTTCATGCCGTCCCAGATACGCGCATCGAAGGTCAGCGAATCCGCGTTCAGCGCGCGGTTGGCGGCTTCGTACTCGCCGGGATACTGCACCCGGTCCACGCCGGGTTGCGGCGGGCAGGCATGCAGGTAATCGATGAAGGCGCCGACTTCGAGCGAGCGCCAGTCGGTGTTGAAGTCGACCTGCGGGTTCAGCAGGATGGCGAACATGTTGTTGGTGGCCACGCCATTGCGCGGGTGTTCGGGCTGGATGGTGCCGCCGCCCGACAGCACGCCGGCCAGCAGCTCGGCCACCAGGCCCATGGCGTAGCCCTTGTGGCCGCCGAAGGGCAGCAGCGCGCCCGGCGGATCGGCGAACAGCGCGTTCGGATCGGTGGTGGGGTTGCCTTGGGCGTCGATCAGCGATCCCGGCGGCGCCTGCTCGCCCTTGGCCGCCAGCACGCGCGCCTTGTTGACGGCGATGGAGCTGGTGGCCATGTCCACGATGAAGGGCGGCCGCCCGCCGGGCAGCGGCCCGGCGAAGCACAGCGGATTGGTGGTCATGCAGGCCTGGGCGCCGCCGAACGGCGCCACGGTGGGCGCGCGGTTGATCACGTTGGTGAAGGCCAGCAGGATCAGCCCCTGCGCCGCCACCATTTCCCCGTAGTGGCCCATGCGGCCCAGGTGATGGCTGCGGCGCAGCGTCAGGATGCACTGGCCATGCTGCTGCGTGCGCTCGATGGCTTTTTCGATGACCACCTTGCCCACGTGCTGGCCCAGGCCGTTGTGGCCGTCATAGGCCAGCATGGCGCCACGGTCGTTGACCAGCTCGGGCCGGCCGTCGGCCTGCGCCAGCCCGTCGGCCAGCACGCGGCGGTAGTTGGTGAGAATGGACAGGCCGTGGCTGGTGTAGCCGACGCGGTCGGACTCCACCAGGTGATCGGCCACGTCGCGCGCGATGTCTTCCGGCACGCCCTGGGCGGCCAGCACGCGCCGCCCGTATTCCCGTGCCTGTTCAAGCGAGATTTTCATGCGCGCTTCTCCTTACAGCCAGCCCAGCCAGCGCCAGTAGGTCATGCCGAACAGCAGCATCAGCAGGTAGCCGACGATGGTGATGACGATGCCGACCTTGGCGAACTGGCGGGCGTTGAACGTTTCCGTGCCCAGGCACACCATGTTCTGCGGCGCGTTGATGGGCAGGATGAAGCCATAGCTGACCACGAAGCCCAGCAGCATGGTCATGCCCAGGCGGCTGAATTCGCCCGGCAGCGTGGCCAGGACCGAGATCAGGATGGGCAGCATGGCCGAGGTCAGCGCGGTGGCGCTGGCGAAACCCAGGTGGATGACGATCAGGAAGGCCGACAGGATGGCGAAGATCGCCAGCGGTCCGAGGTGGTCCAGGCCGGTGTGCGCGACCACCTGATTGCCCAGCCATTGGCCGGCCTGCGTGGTGAGCAGCGCGGTGCCCAGGCTGATGCCGACGCCGAACACGATCACGGTGCCCCACGGTATGCGCGACTGCACGTCTTTCCAGGTCATCACGCCGAAGCGCGGCAGCATCAGCAGCACCAGGCCGAAGTAGGTGGTGGAGGTGGTGTCGAACTTGTGCAGCTTGCCTTCGGTGGCCCAGAACAACAGCAGCAGCACGGACACGGCCATCAGGCGCTTCTGCGCGCCGGTCATGGGGCCGAGTTCACGCAGCGACTTCTCGACGGCTTCCTTGCCGCCGGCGATGCTGTTGCTTTCCGGCGGCAGCATCTTGAGCACCACGACGACCAGCACGGCCGACATGATCAGCGACCACGGGGCGCCGGCGATCAGCCAGTCGGACCAGGCCACGCGCTGGCCCAGCATCTTTTCCATGAAGCCGACCGTCAGCAGGTTCTGCGCGGCGGCGGTCTGGATGCCGACGTTCCAGATGCTGGTGGCCTGCGCCACGATGATCATGATGCCGGCGGCGATGTTCGAGCGCTTGTCCACGCCGAAGGCCGCGATCACGCCCATCATGATGGGCACCACCGCGGCGCTGCGCGCCGTGGCGCTGGGCACGACCAGGCTCAGCACGATGGTCACGGCGATCGCGCCGATCAGGATGCGGCGCGTGCTGGTGCCGACCTTGGACAGCGTGACCAGCGCGATGCGCCGGTCCAGTCCGGTGAAGGTCATGGCGGCGGCGATGAACAGCGCGCCGGTCACCAGCGCCAGCGCCGAATTGGCGAAGCCTGTCAGCGCCATGCTGATGGCGGCGGAGGTGCCGTACAGCGTCTGCGGATCCTTGATGGTCGGCGCGGTGCCGAGCAGGAAGGCCATCAGCGTCGTGATCATGATGGCGCTGGCTTCGTACGACACGGCTTCGGTGATCCACACGACCACGGCGAAGGCCAGGATGGCCAGCATGCGATGACCGGCGACCGGCAGGTCCGCCGGCAGGGGCATCAGCAGCACTGCGATCAGCGCGACAAAGCCGGCGATGAGTCCGATGGGGATCTTGGTTTTGTTTTGTGGGGCAGGGACGGCGGCTGGCGCGGTCATATCCATCTCCGGTTGAGGTCAAACTGACGACACGCCGCCCCGCGAGCACGGGATGAATCAATTCGGCATGTCGACGCTACAGTATGATCGTGACGGCATTCAGGAAAACCCGTATTGATGTGGGTCAAGCCACTTGGAAATCGCGCTTGTGGGAACCCACCCGCGGCATTATGCTCGTCGGCCCTGAAAAATCGCAAGCCCGGCAATGGGCT
Organism: Achromobacter sp. 1011791174; assembly: GCF_059760925.1. Taxonomy (NCBI): domain Bacteria; kingdom Pseudomonadati; phylum Pseudomonadota; class Betaproteobacteria; order Burkholderiales; family Alcaligenaceae; genus Achromobacter; species Achromobacter sp. 1011791174. The sequence continues at coordinate 34,280 of NZ_JCBANH010000061.1, read as the reverse complement.
GCGCGCATGCGCGGCAAGCCGCGAGCGTCAATCGGCAGGGTGTTTCGCGGACGTTCAGCCCAGCGCCAGGCGCAGCTGTTCGTCCAGGTGCAGCGTGGGCGCGACGCGCCAGCCGCTTTGCGCATAGCGCAGCCAGCGACCCAGCACCAGGTGCGTCAGCAGGCTGGCATGGGCGCTGATGTTGGCCTCGGGCGGCAGGCCGCCGTCGGTCACGGCGGTGCGCAGCGACTGTCGCAGCGAGGCCTCGATGCGGTCGTTGATGTGGTTGATGCGTTCCTGCAGCCGGTTGTCCTCGGTGACCAGCGCGTCGCCGGTCAGCACCCGGGTCATGCCCTTGTTGCGTTCGGAGAAGGTGAGCAGCATGGCCACGGTCTGGCGCGCCTGGGTCACGCCCAGCGGCTCGGCGGCGGCGATCTGGTTGACCAGCGTGAAGATGCTGGTCTCGATGAATTCGATCAGCCCCTCGAACATCTGCGCCTTGCTGGCGAAGTGGCGGTACAGCGCGGCCTCGGATACCGACAGGCGCGCGGCCAGCGCGGCCGTGGTGATGCGGGAGGCGTGCGGCTGCTCCAGCATTTCGGCCAGGGTCTGCAGTATCTGGGTCTTGCGTTCGCCGGGTTTGCTCGCCATGAAAGTGTCTGGTCCACGCAGGCTGACGGAAGGGTGGGGGGTAAGACCCGCCGCTATCCACGCAGGGGACGTCGGCGCAACAGCAAATCACTGACCGAGTTTACCCGCAAGTCGACGTACGACGGCCGTTGCGAGCGGCCGCGTCCGAACGGCGTGCCGGGATGATAGACGTGAACCGTGCGCAGGCCGGCGCGGCGCGCGCCGCGCAGATTGGCCAGCGTGTCCTCGACCAGCACGGTGCGGCGGGGCGACGCGCCCTCGCGCGCCAGCACGTAGCGCAGCAGGGCCGGCGACGGCTTGGGGCGGAACTCGCCGTGCAGGCGCATGTGCTCGATGGCCCAGAGGCTGTCGAACTGGCGCAGGATGCCCAGTCGGCGCAGCACCGCGCGCGCGTACTCGAGCGGCGCGTTGGTCAGCAGCACCTTGCGTCCGGGCAGCTGGCGCAGCTTGTAGGCCAGCGCCTTCTCGGCGCGCACCAGCGGGTTCACGTCGAAGTCATGGCTGCGGTGCAGGAACTCGTGCGGATCCACGCCATGGTGGCGCACCAGGCCGATCATGGTGGCGCCGTAGCGCTTCCAGTACTTGCGGCGCAGGTGGTTGGCCGTGTCGATGTCCACGCCCAGCGTCTCGGCCACGGCCATGGTCATGCCGTGGTCGATGCGCGGGAAGATCGCGTGCGACGTGTCGTGCAGCGTGTTGTCCAGGTCGAACAGCCACAACAGCCCGTCGTCGTGCGCGGCGGTCCTGCGGGACCGCCGCACGCGCACCGCGGGCCGCTGCAATTGGCGCAGGCTTCGCATCAGTTGCCCATGGCGCTACGCACCGTCCAAACTGAGGCTATTCGGCCCCGACAGGGGCTGCGCGGAGCCGGCTTTGCCGGTCCGCAGCAGCGCCCCCTTGAGGGGGAAGCGCGCAGCGCTTGGGGGTGGGAGCATCCTTCCGGTCCGCAGCAGCGCCCCCTTGAGGGGGAGGCGCGCAGCGCTTGGGGGTGGGAGCATCCTTCCGGTCCGCAGCAGCGCCCCCTTGAGGGGGAAGCGCGCAGCGCTTCGGGGGTGGGCATCAATGCGAGCTGATCATCGTGCCGACGCCTTGGTCCGTGAGGATTTCCAGCAGCAGGCAGTGCGGCACGCGGCCGTCGACGATGTGGACCGAGTTCACGCCGTTCTTGGCGGCGTCCAGCGCCGACGAGATCTTGGGCAGCATGCCGCCCGAGATGGTGCCGTCGGCGAACAGCTCGTCGATGGTCTGGGCCGACAGGCTGCGCAGCAGCTTGCCCGCCTTGTCCAGCACGCCCGGGGTGTTGGTCAGCATCAGCAGCTTCTCGGCGCCCAGCACTTCGGCCATCTTGCCGGCGACCACGTCGGCGTTGATGTTGTAGGCGGTGCCGTCCTCGCCATAGCCGATGGGGGAGATGACCGGGATGAACTGGTCGTCCTGCAGCGCCTTGACCACGGCCGGCTCGACCAGCGTGATGTCGCCGACGAAGCCGATATCGATGGGTTCGGCGGGGTTGTCCTTGTTGGCCATCAGCTTCTTCTGGGCCTGGATCAGTCCGCCGTCCTTGCCGGTCAGGCCCACGGCCTTGCCGCCGACTTCGTTGATCATCATGACGATGTCCTGCTGGACCTGACCGCCCAGCACCCATTCGACGACTTCCATGGTCTCGGCGTCGGTGACGCGCATGCCCTGGATGAAGGTGCCCTGCTTGCCGATGCGGCGCAGCGCGTCATCGATCTGCGGACCGCCGCCGTGGACCACCACGGGGTTCAGGCCGACCAGCTTGAGCAGCACCACGTCGTGCGCGAAGCTGCGCTGCAACCGCTCTTCCGTCATGGCGTTGCCGCCGTACTTCACCACGATGGTCTTGCCGTGAAATCGTCGGATGTACGGCAAGGCCTCGGACAGCACGGCGGCTTTGACGGCGGGAGACGAGACGGCAGCAGGGTCGGGGGTGTCGGTCATGGCAGCTAAGTCGGTAAAGAGATGATTGAAAAAGCGTGGGTCATGAGAGGGGAAAGCCTCCGCTTCCGGGGAGGCGGCGGCATGAAAATGCCTGCGCGATAAGGCACGGGAACCGCGCCAGCGCAAGCATACGACGGATTGTAGTACCCGCTGCCGGCTTATATCCAAAACCCATGTTCATATGCCCGACAAATAACCGGCATTCAGGTAAATTGGGGGCGTTTTCACAACGGCGCTGTCCTCCACGAGAGGGCGGACCTCCAACCGGCCGGGCATCAGCCCCCGATTTCCTACCTATAAAAGAGGCAATACATGCGTTTGAACTTCGTCCGGTCGGCCCTGGCGGCCTCGGCTTTCTTCCTGGCGGCCGCAGGCGCCGCCCATGCTGAAAAAATCGTGGTGGGCGCGACCCAGGTGCCGCATGCCGAAATCCTGGAGGTGGTGAAGCCGCAGCTGGCCAAGGAAGGCGTGGAACTGGACATCAAGGTGTTCAGCGACTACGTGCAGCCCAACCTGCAGCTGAACGACAAGCAGCTCGACGCCAACTTCTTCCAGCACAAGCCTTACCTGGAGTCCTTCAACAAGGACCGCAAGGCCACGCTGGTGCCGGTGGCCCTGGTGCACGTCGAGCCCTTCGGCGGTTACTCCAAGAAGATCAAGAACGTCTCCGAACTCAAGGACGGCGCCACGATCGCCATCCCGAACGATCCGTCCAACGGCGGCCGCGCCCTGGTGCTGCTGCAGAAGCAGGGCCTGGTCAAGCTGAAGGATCCGTCCAACATCCTGGCGACCGCCGCCGACGTGATCGAGAACCCCAAGAAGCTGAAGTTCCGCGAGCTGGAAGCCGCGATGCTGCCGCGTTCGCTGGACGACGTGGACCTGGCGCTGATCAACACCAACTACGCGCTGGAAGCTGGCCTGGTCCCGACCAAGGACGCGCTGTTCATCGAAGGCTCCGACTCGCCCTACGCCAACGTGCTGGTGACCCGCGCCGACAACAAGGACGCGCCGGCCATCAAGAAGCTGGTCAACGCGCTGCACACGCCCGAGGTGAAGAAGTTCATCCAGGAAAAGTACAAGGGCGCCGTGGTGCCGGCGTTCTAAGCCGGGCGAGCTTTTCCAGCCAGACAAAAGAAAACCGCTCTTCTGAGCGGTTTTTCTTTGGGCGGGATCAGGATCGAACGCGGTTCAACCCGCGGCCAGCGCCTTTTCCACGGTGGCGTGGAATTCGGCCACGTCGTATTCGCCCAGGTAGCGCTTGATGATGCGGCCCTGCTTGTCGATCAGGAAGGCCGTGGGCGTCAGGCGGATGTCGCCGAAGGCGCGGGCGATGTCGCCCTTGGTGTCCAGCGCCACAGGGAAGGGCAGTTTGCGGGTCTCGGCGAAGTTCAGCACGAAGTTGGGCGGATCGTAGTTCATCGCGACCGCGATGGCTTCGTAGCCCTTGGCCGCGTACTCGTTGTAGGCCGAGATGGTTTCCGGCATCTGCTTGACGCAGGTGACGCAGCTGGTCGCCCAGAACTTCACCAGCACGACCTTGCCGCGCAGGTCCTGCATGGAGAAGGACTTGCCCTCCAGCGTGGTGAATCGCACGTCCGGCGCGGTCTGCGCCGGGCGCAGCAGGAACCAGCCGCCGATGCCGGCGGCCACCAGGAGGGTCAGGGCTAGAAGGGCTTTTTTCATCGCTGGGCCGCGTGGAGTAGAGCGTTACTTGATCGGTATGGCCTGCACGCCGCTGCTGCCGCCGCCGGAGGCGTTGCCGTCGCCCTGGGCGCCGGCGCTGCTTTCGATCGGCGCCTTGGCGTCGGCGGAGGAGCCGGACTGCGAGGACTTGGATCCGCTGCCGGACAGCCGCACGGCTTCCTCGCGGCTGATGGTCTCGAACAGTTTAACAACCTTGGCCACGCCGCCCACGTCGGCCGCCGCGTTGGCGGCGTAGTCGCCCTCGGCCTGGGTCAGCTTGCCCATCAGGTACACCACGCTGTGGTCGGTGGTGACGGCGATGGTGCCCGACGGCACGTACTTGGTGTTGATCAGGGCCGTCTTGACCTTGGAGGTCAGCCAGGTGTCGTTCGAGCGCACGCCCAGCGAGGCGATCGGGCCCACGGTCAGCTGGTTCACCACCTGCTTGACGTTCTCGACGCCGCGGGCCATGGCGGTGGCCTGGTTCTTGGCCTCGTCGGTGGGCACGTCTCCGGTCAGCAGCAGGATGCCGCCATAGGCCATGGCGTTGACCCGCGCGGTCTCGCCCAGCTTCTGGGAAATCTGGTGCTGCGCCTTGAAGGCCATGTTCTGGTCTTCGAGCTGGGTGCCCGACGTGCGGCGGTCGGTCGCGACCACCGCCGTAGTGGCGGCGGCGCCGCCGACGATCAGGGGCGCGCAGGCCGACAGCGACAGGGCGGCGGTCGAGAGCAAGGCGGCGAGCAGCAGCGGGCGGGCCGCGGTCCTGGCGTCAGAAATCATTCGGTGTCTCCTAGCAGAAGAGCGTCAATGCCGTCACAAAGGGCGTGCAGCAGCAAGATGTGGACTTCCTGGATGCGCATCGTGCGATCACTGGGCACGCATAGATGGACGTCCATGGGCGTAATGAGTTCCCCCATGACGCCGCCGCCCTTGCCGGTCAGGGCCAGCACATGCATTTCCCGGGCGCTGGCCGCTTCCATGGCGCGCACCACGTTGGGCGAGTTGCCGCTGGTGGAAATGGCCACCAGCACGTCGCCGGGCTGGCCCAGCGCGTTGACCTGGCGCTCGTAGATCTCGTCGAAGCCGTAGTCGTTGCCGACCGCCGTCATGATCGAGGTGTCGGTATTCAGCGCGATGCCGGCCAGGGGCAGGCGTTCGCGCTCGAAGCGGCCCACCAGTTCGGCGACGAAATGTTGCGCGTCGGCGGCCGAGCCGCCATTGCCGCAAGCCAGAATCCTGCCATTGTTCGCCAGGGCGCCAAACAGCACGTCCACCGCCACCGCCAGCGGTTCGGCCAGCTCGTTCATGCTTTGCTCGAGCGTGGCCGCGGCATCGCGAAAGTGCGACGTCATACGAGAGGTCATATCCATGGGCGCGATTATCTCATGGGGCCGTGACGCCGGCCTGACCAGGCGTAACGGCTTTTCGCCTTGTCGTAACCGGCCTGTCGCCGGGCGCGCCGGACCGTTCAGCCCGCGACCAGGAAGGCATCGCGCAGCCACCGGGGAGCGCCGGATTCGAAGGCGACCACGTCGAAGCGCGCGGCCGGCGGGACGCCGCGCCAGTGGCGGGCGGCCAGGCGCGGCAGCCAGTACGCGGCCGCCTGGGCCAGCCGCCGCTGCTTGGCCGCGCCGATGCTGGCCGCCGCGCCGCCGAAGCGCGCGTCGCGGCGGGCGCGGACCTCGACGAAGACCAGCACCGCGCCGTCGCGCATGGCCAGGTCGATCTCGCCGTGACGGCAGGCCAGGTTGCGCGCCAGCAGGACCAGGCCGCGCGCCTGCAGCAGGCGCAGCGCGGCGTCCTCGTGGGCGTCGCCGACGCGCTGGGTGGGCGAGCGGCGCGGCGCGAGGGCGGCCTTGCGCGCCGTCGCGCTCCGTTTGCGCCGGGCGCGGCGCCGCGCGGCCTGCGCGAGCGCCAGGGCCAGGGGCAGGATCTCGTCGTTCATGCGGGCTCCAGGGCGGAAGGGATGCGCCAGGCGGCTACACTGGCATGGTTTTCCGCCTGAGCTGCCCGCAATGAATCAAAATGTCTCACCCGTCGCCGGCGATGCCTGGAGCCGGGTCGCCGAGAGCGTCGCCGGCCAGCATTGGCCCGCCGCGACGCTGTATGTGGTGGCCACGCCCATCGGCAACCTGGGCGACCTGGGCCTGCGGGCCTGGCATGCCCTGCAGCGCGCGGACGTGATCGCCGCCGAGGACACCCGGGCCAGCCGCAAGCTGCTGGACGCCTGGGGCGTGGGCACGCCACTCATGGCCGCCCATCGGCACAACGAAGCCTCGGCCGCGCAGGCGATCTGCGAGCGCCTGGCCCAGGGCCAGCGCGTGGCGCTGGTGTCCGACGCCGGCGCGCCGGCCGTCAGCGATCCGGGCGCGCGCGTGGTCCGCGCCGTGCGCGAGGCCGGCTACGCGGTGGTGCCGGTGCCTGGCCCCAGCGCGGTCATCGCGGCCTTGATGGGCAGCGGCGTCACATCCGACGAGAATCCCGCCTTCGCCTTCGCCGGTTTCGCGCCGCCCAAGGCGGCCGCGCGCCAGCGCTGGCTGCGCACCTGGTGCGCGCTGCCGGCGCCGGTGGTGATGTTCGAGTCGCCGCACCGGCTGGCCGCCACGCTGGCGGACCTGCTGGAGGTCTGCGGCCCGGCGCGCAAGCTGACCGTGGCGCGCGAGTTGACCAAGCGCTTCGAGGAAATCGCCACCTTCGCGCTGGGCGAGGGCGCGGCCTGGCTGGCCGCCGACCCGCACCGCGAGCAGGGCGAGTTCGTGCTGATCGTGCACGCCGACGAGGCCGCAGAAGACGAGGGCGAGGTCGACGCGCGCGCCGACGCGTTGCTCGACGCCTTGCTGGAAACCCTGTCCGTGCGCGACGCGGCCAAGGTGGCGGCCAAGGTCACGGGCCTGCCCAAGGACGCGCTGTACAGCCGGGCGCTGCGCAAGACGGCCGCCGGCGACGGGCAGTAGGCGGGATAGAGGGAGTCATTGGCATGGTCTATGCAACGGTCGCGTCCGGCAAGCACGGCGACCCCGACGAACAGCTGGTCTACCGGGACATGCCCACGCCGCTGGGCGAGATGCGCCTGGTCGCCAGCGCCAAGGGCCTGCGCGGGGCATGGTTCACCGACCAGGCGCTGCTGCCTTCGTCCGAAGGCTGGCTGCGCGACGAATCGAATCCGATCCTGGAACAGGGACGGCGCGAGCTGGAGGAGTGGTTCGCCAAGGACCGGCGCGCCTTCGACGTGGCGCTGGATCCGGTCGGCACGCCGTTCCAGCATGAAGTCTGGCGCGCGCTGTGCGCGCTGGATTTCGGCGTGCTGACGAGCTATGGCGAATTGGCGCGGACCGTGGGCCGGCCCAAGGGCGCGCAGGCCATCGGCGGCGCGGTGGGCCGAAATCCGCTGATCATCATCATTCCCTGTCACCGCGTGATCGGCAGCGACACCTCGTTGACCGGTTTTGGCGGCGGGCTGCCGCGCAAGCAGGCGCTGTTGGCGCACGAGGGCAATCTGTACGTGAGCCGCAGCCCCAGGGCGCGCCGCGTCTGCGACGGGCAGGCCGAACTGCCCTGGTAGCGCCGGGCGTCGCGTGGCCTGACGGCTTTTTGGGATCGTCGAGGATGGCGGGCGCGACGCGCGCCCGCCGCGCCTACTGCGCGGCGATGCTGGGCAGGATGCCGATGCGGTCCGACACCAGCTGCACGGCGTTCAGCGCGCTCTGGCGGTCGGGGTAGGGGCCGATCTTGACGCGGTACAGGTTGTTGGCCTGCTCCATCATGGCGGGCGGCGCGCCTTCCGCGCCCAGCTGCGCATTGATGCGGCTGACCAGCGTCTGCGCATTGGCCGGCTGGCTGAACGCGCCCACCTGCAGATAGACGTTGCCGATGCCGCCGGCGGGCGCCGGGCGTGCCGGCTGCGGCGTGGCCGGCAGCGCCACCGGCGTCAGCGCGACCGGGGCCGCGGCGACCGGCTCGGCCACCGGCTGCGAGCCCGTGGCGGACGACGGTTGCGGCGGCGGGGCGGCGGGGCCTTGCGAGGCCAGACGCCGGATTTCCTCCGCGCCGATGCTCTCCACCACCACCTGGCCGCTGCCCGGGCCGATGATGCCCAGCTTGTAGGCCGCCACGTAGGACAGGTCCATGATGCGGTCGCTGTGGAAGGGGCCGCGATCGTTGACGCGCACGATCACGGTGCGGCCGTTGACCAGGCTGGTCACCCGGGCGTAGCTGGGCACCGGCAGCGTGGTGTGGGCCGCCGTCATGGCGTACATGTCGTAGGGCTCGCCGATCGACGTGGAGTTGCCGTGGAATTTCTTGCCGTACCAGGACGCGATGCCCTGCTTGCGATAGGGCTGGCCGGTGGTGTCGGGCACGTAGCGCTGGCCGAACACCACGTAGGGCCGGTTCGCGCCGCTGGCGTAGGGCTCGATGCGCGGCACCGCGTCGGGCACCTGGTCCAGGTTTGACGGCGGATTCGCGTCGGGACCGTCGTCCTTGTAATAGCCACCGCCCTTTTTTCGTCCCCCGGTGGAAGAGCAGCCGGCCACGGCGATGGCCAGCAGCAACATCATGATCAGGTGGAGCGGGCGGTTCAGGGTCATGCGGACTCGTCCGGAAGCTGGTTGCGGTGGCGCACGAGCAGCGGGTCGTGGTCGGCGAAGCGCTTGGCCAGTTGTTCGACCACGTAGACCGAGCGGTGCTGGCCGCCGGTACAGCCGATGGCCACGGTCAGGTAGTTGCGCGTGTCCTGCGTGTATTGCGGCAGCCAGCGCTGGATGAAGCCGGCGATGTCATCGACCATCTGGCCGACCTGGTCGAAGCCGGCCAGCCATTGGGCCACGGGCTCGTCGCGGCCCGTCAGCGGGCGCAGGTCGCGGTCGTAATAGGGGTTGGGCAGGCAGCGCACGTCGAACACCAGGTCGGCGTCCCTTGGCACGCCGCGCTTGTAGGCGAAGGACTCGAACGTCAGCACCAGCGGCGCCACGTCGGCCTGGATCAGGTCGCGGATCCAGGCGCGCAGCTGGCCGGGCGTCAGGTCCGATGTGTCGATCACGTGTTCCTGCTCGCGCAGCGGCGCCAGCAGCTCGCGTTCCTCGGCGATGCACTCGGCCAGCGACGGCGCGGTGCCGCCGCGCTTGAGGCGGTCGGTAAGAGGGTGGCGGCGGCGCGACTCGGAGTAGCGCTGCACCAGCGTGATGGTGCTGGCATCCAGGAAGATCACGCGCAGGCTGGTGCCCATGGCGCGCAGCGCGGTGACCACGTCGGGCAGTTCGGCCAGTTCGCCGGGCGAGCGCACGTCGATGGCGACCGCCACGCGCTCCAGGCCGCTGTCGCGGGCGTTGGCGATGAACTCGGCCAGGAACCGCACCGGCAGGTTGTCGACGCAGGTATAGCTGGCGTCTTCGAGCATCCGCAGGGCCACGGACTTGCCGGAGCCGGAAATGCCGGTGACGAGGACGACTTTCAACATGGACATGATTTTGGCATGCTTTTCGAGGGCGATGCCGGCGCAATGGCATCTGCTATGGCCGTAAACTCGGAATCTGCGCCTGTACCCCGACTGATCCCGTGGCGTAAGCTCCGGGGCAGGATACCCGATCGATTCATTCACGTGCCCCGCCGGCAGGCGTCCCCGGGGTTGGAACTCGACCTAGATGTTAGCCTTCATTTCTTCCTGTAGTGTGGCATCACCGCGGTTCTGGGTAAAAACATGCCTGTCGGCGGCCGCCGCTGTTGGTTTGGCCGCAGCGTTGGGCACCGCGCCAGCGGCGGCGCAGGGGCCGGTCCTGAAGCCGGACACCATGGCCGCGCGCGTCGCCGCCTGTACCGCCTGCCACGGCGAGCAGGGCCGCGCCGGGTCCGATGGCTACTATCCGCGCCTGGCCGGCAAGCCCCAGGAATACCTCTACCACCAGCTGCTGAACTTCCGCGACGACCGGCGGCAGTACCGGCCCATGTCGCATCTGCTGGCCGGCCTGCCCGACGACTACCTGCGCGAGATCGCGGCCTATTTCGCCGACCAGCACGTGCCGTATCCGGCGGCGGTGCGCCCCGAGGTTTCCACCGCGATCCTGGAGGCAGGCCGCAAGCTTGCCCAGGACGGCGACGCCGCTCGCGGCCTGCCGGCATGCGCCGCCTGCCATGGCGCCGCGCTGGGCGGGCTATTGCCGGGCGTGCCCGGCCTGCTGGGCCTGCCGCGCGACTACATCGGCGCCCAGATCGGCAGCTGGAAGAACGGGCTGCGGCGCGCGGCCGAGCCCGACTGCATGGCGGACGTGGCCGCCAAGCTGACGCCGGCGGACATCAGTGCGCTGGCGGCCTGGCTGTCGTCGCGGCCGGTGCCCGCGTCCTACGCCGCCGAACCGGCGGATTCGCTCAAGCTGCCCGCCGAGTGCGGCAGCCAGGCGCGGCGTTGAGGGGGCGGCCATGAAGCACATCAAACGCGCCCTGGCGACCCTGGTCCTGCTGATCGTGGCGGCGGCGGGCACGCTGTACTGGATGGGCACGCGCGAGGACGCCGGCGGCGGTCCGCCCGCCAGCGGCGACGCGGCCAGCCTGGCCGAGCGCGGCCGCTACCTGGCGCTGGCGGGCAACTGCATGGCCTGCCACACCAGCCGGGGCGGCAAGCCCTATGCCGGCGGCACGCCGGTGCCCACGCCGTTCGGCGTGGTCTACGGTCCCAACCTCACGCCGGATCCGCAGACCGGCATCGGCGCCTGGAGCGCGGATGACTTCTGGCGCGCGCTGCACAACGGCAAGTCGCGCGACGGCACGCTGCTGTATCCGGCCTTTCCCTACACCGAGTACACACGCATGACGCGCGCCGACGCCGACGCGCTGTATGCCTTCCTGCGCACGGTGGAACCGGTCAACCAGCCCAATCGCCCCGCTGAAATGGAGTTCCCCTACAACCAGCGCGCGTTGCTGGCGTTCTGGCGGGCGCTGTACTTCAAGCCGGGCACGCTGCAATCCGACGCCGGCCAGTCGGCGCCCTGGAACCGAGGCCGCTATCTGGTCGAGGGGCCGGGCCATTGCGCGGCCTGCCATACGCCGCGCAACAGCCTGGGCGCCACGCGCGCGGCCGAGCCGCTGGCCGGCGGCGTGATTCCGGTGCTGGATTGGTACGCGCCGCCGTTGACCAACGACCTGAGCATCGGCATGGGCCGCTGGCAGGCCACGGACATCGCGGCGCTGCTCAAGACCGGCATCGCCGCGCATTCCACCGCCACGGGGCCGATGGCCGAGGTGGTGAGGGGCAGCACGCAGTACCTGAGCGATGACGATGCGCTGGCGATCGGCGTCTACCTGAAGACCTTGCCCGCCACGCCGGCGGCCACGCAGCGCCAGGCCGCGTCGGCCTCGCCCGCCTTGATGGATATCGGCGGCAAGATCTACCGCCAGCAGTGCGTGCAATGCCATCAGGCGGCGGGCGAGGGCGCAGGTTCGGCCTGGCCCGCGCTGGCCGGCAATCCCGGCGTGACCGCGCCGTCGCCCGTCAATGCCATCCGCATGGTGCTCGACGGCGGTTACGCGCCGGCCACGGCGGCCAATCCCCGGCCTCACGGCATGCCGCCGTTCGGGCAACTGCTGAACGACAACGACATCGCCGCGCTGGTGACTTATATCCGCAACAGCTGGGGCAACGAGGCGGGCGGCGTCACGCCGCTGGAGGTCAAGCGCGCGCGCGACGCGTCCACGCGCAATTGAAGTCGGCGCGCCTGGAGTCCGGGGGCCGTCGGCCGGTTCCGAGGCTCAGGGGCCGAGCGTCAGGTCGCGGGCTCCTGGCCTGGGCCGGGCCAGCGCCGCGAGGGCCAGTTCGCCCAGCGTGCGCACGGCCTCGGCCTGGGCTTCGTTCCAGGGGTGGCCGCAGTTCAGGCGCAGCGCGCTGGCGAACTGGCCGCTGGCCGAGAAAATCGGGCCGGGCGCGACGCTGATGCCGCGCGCCAGCGCCTGGCGATGCAGCGCCAGCGCGTCGATGCCCTGGGGCAGCTCCAGCCACAGGAAGAAGCCGCCTTGCGGCCGTGTCATGCGCGTGCCGGCGGGAAACGCATGGGCCACCGCCGTCGCCATCCGGGCCTGCAGGGCCTGCAGCGTGTCGCGCAGCCGGCGCAGGTGACGGTCGTAGCCGCCCTGTTCCAGGAATTCCGCGATCGCGCCCTGCGCCGGACCGGACGCCGACAGCGTGGACGACAGCTTGAGCCGCTGCACGCGCTGCGTGTATCGGCCCGCCGAGGCCCAGCCGATTCGGTAGCCCGGCGCCAGGCATTTGGAGAATGAGGAACAGTGCAGCACCAGGCCCTGCGTGTCGTAGGCCTTGGCCGGCACCGGGCGCGTCGCGCCGAAATACAGCTCGCCGTAGACGTCGTCCTCGATCAGCGGAATGTCGTGGCGCGTGAGCAGCTCGACCAATTGCCGCTTGCGCTCATCGGGCATGAGGCTGCCCAGCGGATTCTGGAATTGCGTCATCAGCCAGCAGGCGGCGGGCCGGTGCCGCGCGATGGCGCTTTCCAGTGTGTCCAGGTCCATGCCGGTGCGCGGGTGCGTCGGCACTTCCAATGCCTTCAGTCCCTGCCGTTCCAGCGCCTGCAGCGCGCCATAGAACGTGGGCGCTTCGACGATCACCGTGTCGCCTGGGCGGGTGACCGCCTGCAGGCACAGGTTCAGCGCCTCGAGCGCGCCGTTGGTGACGACGATGTCGCTGGCGGGGATGTTGATGCCGGCGATCAGGTAGCGCAGCGCGATCTGGCGGCGCAGCGCGGGATTGCCGGGTGACAGGTCCTCGACCGTGTCCAGCGGGTCCTGGCGTTTGAGATGCGCCGCCATGGCCTGCGCCAGCCGTGGCAGCGGAAACAGCAGCGGCGAGGGAAAGGCGGATCCCAGCGGCGCCACGTCGCGGTTGCGCACTGAACCCAGGATGTCGAAGATGCGTTCGCTGATCGCCAGCTCGGTGGACTCGCCATCCGGGCAGGAGGCGCCGGGCTCGGGCGGCAGCGGCTCGGCGCGCGCGCTCACGTAATAGCCCGAGCGCGGGCGCGCGCGGATCAGGCCGCGCGCTTCCAACAGGTAATAGGCCTGGAAGACGGTGGAGGGACTGACGCCGCGGCTGGAACAGGCGTCACGCACGGAAGGCAGCTTGTCGCCGGTGCGCAGCACGCCGTCGCGGATCGATTTCTCGATCTCGGCCGCAAGGGTCTCGTACAGGGCCAAGGGCGCGGGCCTGCCTGTCGCGGATGGCGTTACTTGCTGCTCTGCAGGATCGCCATGGCCTGGCGTTCCATGAATTCGCCCAGCGTATCGATGCCGCGCAGCTTCAGGATGGTATTGCGCACGGCGGCCTCGACCAGCACGGCGAGGTTGCGGCCGGCGGCCACCTGCAGCATGACCTTGCGCACCGGCAGGCCCAGCATGTCCTGCGTGATGTCCTGCAGCGGCAGGCGTTCGAACTTGTCCTGCGCGGTGGCGCGCACCAGATGCACGATGAGCTTCAGGCGCATCTTTCGGCGCACCGAGGTCTCGCCGAAGATGGTGCGGATGTCGAGCAGGCCCAGGCCGCGCACTTCCAGCAGGTTCTGCAGCAGTTGCGGGCAGTGGCCCTCGATCATGTTGGGCGCGGTGCGCGAGAACTCCACCGCGTCGTCGGCCACCAGGCCGTGGCCGCGCGAGATCAGTTCCAGCGCGAGTTCGCTCTTGCCCAGGCCGGACTCGCCGGTGATCAGCACGCCCAGGCCCAGCACGTCCAGGAACACGCCGTGCACGGTGGTGGTGGGTGCGAGCTTCTTGCCCAGGTAGATGCGCAGCAGGTCGATCAGCTGCGCGGCGGCGACCGGCGTGGACAGCAGCGGCACCTGGTGCTGGTCGCACTGGTCCACCAGGTCCTGCGGCGGCGTCAGGCCGTCGGCCAGCAGGATGGCGGGCACGCCGCCGATCAGCAGCTCGTCCATGTGGTGCATGCGGCGGCGCAGGTCGAAGCGGGTGTAGTACGCCAGCTCTTCCTGGCCAAACACCTGGATGCGCGAGGGGTGGATCAGGTTCAGGTGGCCAACGAGGTCGGCGGCCGCCATGCCGTCATCGGGAATCGCGCGGTCCGCGGCGCCCTGGCCCGCGATCCAGTTGAAGGGGATTTTGTCGGCGTTGTCGTCGACCAGTTCCTGCACCGTGAGCATGGCTGCGTGTCCGCGTGGAGAATCAGAGTTGGCCGGTGGTCAGCATCTTGTGGACCACGGCCGGATCGGTCTCGGTGCCCAGCGCTTCGCGCAGCGCCTTGTTCGACATCAGCTGCGCCAGTTCGGCCAGGATGTCCAGGTGCTGCTGTGTCGCGGTTTCGGGCACCAGCAGGCAGAGCAGCATGGAGACGGGCTGGCCGTCGGGGGCGTCGAAGGCGATGGGCTGCGCCAGGCGGATGAACGCCGCCAGCGCCTGCTCCAGGCCCTTGACGCGGCCGTGCGGCACGGCAACGCCCTGGCCCAGCGCCGTCGACCCGAGACGCTCGCGCGCGAACAGGCTGTCGAACACCAGCGAACGCGCCAGGCCGTGATTGTTTTCGAAGAGCAGGCCGGCTTGCTCGAACGCGCGTTTCTTGCTCGTGGCGAGCATGTCTAGCACGACGTTGCCGGCGGGAAGAATGCGCGACAGATGATTCATGCGGAGCATTATATGGTTATATGACGCACTGCAAAAAACGCCCGGACCAGGGGTTGTCCCGCAGACTTTCCGCTGCTGGTTCCAGGCGTATCCCCCCGTGCTTCCGACTGGCCGCGACGGGTTGTCCGCGAGGCTGGCCATGGCACGCCGCGCCCCGGGCGGCGTGCCGTCCGTCAGGCGCAAGAGCGACAGCATAGACCGATCGCGCGAGGTTGTGGGTATTCCTGGGGCCGGGGGCGCATATTTCCGAACGGATCGCGCCAGGTACGCGGCGGTGCGGGCATGTGCCAGGCCGGTACGGTCAGTCGATTCGGGAAAAACAGGGAGCGGATCCGGGGCGACGGACAGGTCGGGCGCGGACGCGGTTGTGCGGGTGCTGCGTGGGGGAGGCATTTGCCGATGCCCCGGCTGGACGCAAGGTCTAGCGGGACACCGGGACTCAGGCAGGATGGTTAATCGCTGTATTGCCAAGCGCTCGCAGGGGAGCGATCGTGAGGCGCGGTACTACTGGGGAGGCGAGAGATTCGCCGCTTGCCGCTTCACGGACTCTGCTGTGTGGCTTCGCACCTTGTCCTTGTGCTTGATGACCTGACGGTCGACTTTGTCGGCGAGGAGGTCTATCGCAGCGTAGAGGTTTTCATCGGTTGCTTCACAATGAATGTCCTTGCCGCTCAGACGCATGGTGATTTCGGCTTTGTGCCGCAGGGGCTCAACTGAGAGCATGACCTGGGTATCGATGACGTGATCGAAATGCCGCAGCACTCGCGCCAGTTTGTTCATGACATATTCCCGGATGGCCGGGGTGACGTCGAGGTGACGACCGCAGATGCTCAGGTTCATAGTGTGCTCTCCTTCTGTAAAGAGGATATAAGAGGTGCGCCCGGTGGCGCGGTGGGGTCGTTAGGCGATCTCCTTGGTAGAGAGGTTTTGTGTGGGTCGTTGGTATTAGTGTATAGACTCGCGCCGATAAAACAAGCTGACCTAGCGCAAGTTCGTGGCATTTTTATGGCTGAGTCCGGCGGGGGGGCGAAACGCGCCGAAGCGCGCGGAAACGGCGCCGGGAAAAGTCGGGAATCGCGGGGAAAAATCGGGAAAAGCGCGCAAGCGCCTTGGCGGGCCGGGCCGCCAGGAGAAAGCGGAGCGGCCCTAAGGGTCTTCCCCAGGGCCGCCGCTGTTACATGCGGAAGTGCTCGCCCAGGTAGACGCGGCGCACGGCCGGATCGCCGACGATCTCGTCGGGATGGCCGTCGGTCAGCACCTTGCCTTCGCTGATGATGTAGGCGCGGTCGCAGATGCCCAGCGTTTCGCGCACGTTGTGGTCGGTAATGAGCACGCCGATGCCGCGGCCCTTCAGGAAGCGCACGATGCGCTGGATCTCGATCACCGCGATGGGGTCCACGCCGGCGAAGGGTTCGTCCAGCAGGATGAAGCGCGGGCTGGTGGCCAGCGCGCGCGCGATTTCCACGCGGCGGCGTTCGCCGCCCGACAGCGAGATGGCCGCGTTGCTGCGGATGTGGCCGATCTGCAGTTCCTCCAGCAGCGATTCCATCTGCTGGTTGATCTTGGCCGTGGGCAGGGGCTTGCCATCCGGCCCCAGTTGCAGCTCCAGCACGGCGCGGATGTTCTGCTCCACCGTCAGCCGGCGGAACACGGATGCGTCCTGGGGCAGATAGGACAGGCCCATGCGCGCGCGCTTGTGGATCGGCATGGCGGTGATGGCGTCGCCGTCGATCTCGATGCGGCCGGCGTCGGCCGGCACCAGGCCCACGATCATGTAGAAGCTGGTGGTCTTGCCGGCGCCGTTCGGGCCAAGCAGGCCCACGACTTCGCCGCTGGAGACGGACAGGGAGACGTCCTGCACCACGGTGCGGCCGTTATAGGTCTTGCGCAAGCCGGTTGCGCGCAGGCTGCCCTGCTTGACGCCCGAAGGGGCGGAGGTCACAGGGGTCTGCACAGAGGGTGGATTCATGCGTGGCGGCGGATGTGTTGCGGGGGGAGGCGCTTAGCGCCCCTTCTTCGAGGCCTGCTGCTTGCGGCATTCGGCGATGGCGGCGTCCGCCTTGGCGCGGGGCTCGGCCACCGAGCGCACCCGGCCGCCGGCCGCGGCCGAGTTGGGGCCGCCATGGGCTTCGTAGGTGCCGCTCTTTTCGTTGTAGCGTACCCGTTCGCCACGGATGGTGTCGAACGGTTTGCCACAGACGTAGCGCACCACCACGGCCTGGCCGATGAGGTCGAAGGTGCTGTTGGTGCCGTCGTATTCGGCGCGCAGGCCCTTGCCTTCGATGAGTTCGAAGTTCTCGGGGCGTTCCTGGCGGATGGTGACGACCTTGCCCTTGTTCGCGGTGGCCGTGCCGTACTGGTTGCCCTTGGCGTCCTCGTGCATTTCCAGCGTGTCGGAGGTCAGCGTCATCAACCCGCGCGTCATGTTGACGTTGCCGGTGAACACGCTCTGCTTCTTCACGTCGTCGTAATGCAGCGTGTCCGACAGGATCAGCGTGCTGGGTTCTTCGGCGGGCGCGGCCTTGGCCGCCGGCTGGGGCGCGGGGTCCGCCGCGTGGGCCGAGGGCGCGAGCGCCGCCGCGGCCAGCAGGGCGGCGCCGATCAGGCGCGTCGTCGGGGCAAGGCGAATCCGGAGGTCGGTCATGGCTTCTTCTGGTCGGTATTGTTGGGGGCTGGAATCTCGGTGCGGCGCTGCTGCTTGCCTTCGCCGCCGGCGATTTCCACGTCGGTCGATGCTGAGACCTGCAACTGGCGGGTCCTGTTGTTGTAGTGCATGCCGGTGCCGTTCATGCGCGAACGGCCTTTCAGCACTTCGGCCGGCAGGTCGGTATAGACCACGTCCTCGTCCGGCAGGATGATCAGCTGCTGGCTGCGCACGTCCAGCAGGTCATTGTTGGCGTCGGGCTGGCGATGCACGTAGGCGTCGCCGTTCATGACGATGCGCTTGCCGCCCTGTTCCATGATGGCGGTCTTGGAGATGCCCACGGTGATCGGGCTGGATTCGCGCTGGCCGACGGCCCGGGGGGCGGTGATGTGATACGAATCGTCGTCGGGGAAGTGTTCGGCGTATTCGCCCTCGAGCCGGTTGATCGGGCGGCCCGTCATGTCGGTGCGCAGCATGACGAAGTTGCGCGACCAGGCATCCATTTCATGGGTGATGCGGCGCGGGGGGTCGACCTGCACGGCCCGCTGCGCGTAATCGGCCACCCACCAGCTGCTGAGCACCAGCACGACGAGCAGGAACAGCGCGATCAGGGAAGGAAAACGTTCTTTCATCTAGTGTGCCAAAAAGGCGTATGTGTCATGGGGCGCGCGGGTCGTTACTGGATGGCGCCCGGGCCCAGCAGGCCCGGCGCGGCCAGGAAACCGCCCAGGCGGCCCTGGGCGGCCAGCAGCAGGTCGCAGCATTCGCGCACCGCGCCAGAGCCGCCGGGAACCGAGGCGACCCAGTGCGCGGCCTGGCTGACGTAGCCCGGCGCGTTGGGCACGGTGGCGGCGAAACCGGCGCGCTGCATGGCGGGCAGGTCGATGATGTCGTCGCCCATGTAGCCCGCCTGGTTCAGTTGGACACCGGCGCGTTGCGCGAGTTCGGCCAGGGCCGCGCCCTTGTCGCGCACGCCCTGCATGACCTCGGCGATGCCCAGCTCGGCGGCGCGGCGCGCCACGATGGGGCCGGACCGGCCGGTCATCAGGGCGACCTTCAGGCCGCCTTCCAGCAGCAGGCGCAGGCCGTGGCCGTCCAGCGCGTTGAAGCGCTTGAGCTGTTCGCCGTTCTCGCCATAGTAGAGGCCGCCGTCGGTCAGCACGCCGTCCACGTCGAACACCATGAGGCGGACGGCGGCGGCGCGTTCGCGCACGGTGGCGGGAATGCGGGCGAGGACCAGCGCTTCGGCCGGATGCGTGACAGGGGTGGGAAGGGTCATAGTCATACCACTTTGGCGGCCATCAGGTCATGCATGTGCAGCGCGCCGAGCAAGGCGCCATCGCTGTCGAGCACCAGCATGTGATTGAGTCGAAGTTCGTCCATCTGCTGCGCCGCTTCCACGGCCAGCGCGTCGGGTCCGATGCTGCGCGGCGAGCGCGTCATGCCGTCGTCCACGGCCAGGCCGCGGATATCGCCCTGGCTGGCGATCAGGCGGCGCAGGTCGCCGTCGGTGAAGATGCCTTGCGGGCGGCCGGCGGCGTCGGCCACCACGGTCATGCCCATGCCCTTGGCGGACATGGTCTTGAGCGCCTGCGGGACCGGCGTGCCAGTGGCCACGATGGGCAGGGCGTCGCCCTGGCGCATCACGTCGCGCACATGCGTCAGCAGGCGGCGACCCAGCGCGCCGCCGGGATGCGAGCGGGCGAAGTCCTGCGGGCCGAAGCCGCGCGCCTCCAGGCAGGCGACGGCCAGCGCATCGCCCAGGGCCAGCGCGGTGGTGGTGCTGGCCGTGGGCGCCAGGTTCAGCGGGCAGGCTTCCTGCGCGACGCTGGCGTCCAGGTGCACGTCGGCCAGCGAGGCCAGCTCGGACTGCGGATTGCCGGTGATCGCCACCAGCTTGGCGCCCATGCGGCGCGCCACCGGCAGGATGGTCAGCAGTTCCTGGCCCGATCCGGAATAGGAAATCGCGATCAGCACGTCGTCGCGGGTGATCATCCCCAGGTCGCCATGGACCGCCTCGGCGGCATGCACGAAGAAGGCGGGTGTGCCGGTGGAGGCCAGCGTGGCCGCGATCTTGCGCGCGACGTGGCCGGTCTTGCCGATGCCGCTGACGACCACGCGCCCGCGGCAGGCGAGCAGCAGGGCCACGACCTGCGTGAAGCTGTCGTCCAGCCGGGCCGACAGATCCTGCAGGGCCTGGCTTTCGATTTGCAGCGTCCTGCGGGCAGATGACAGCGCGGTGTCGGACGATAGGGAGGGATGCTCAGTCATGGCGGGATTTTAATATCAGTTGCCGGGGGCGCCACCGCGCCACTCCGGACGCATGAAACAGGTGCCGCAGGCCGACATGAGAAACAGCTATCCCCCCCGGCGACGGCGCCCTCCCCGATCGGGGCAGCGCGGATCCGGCTCCGCCGGTCCGCAGCTGCGCCCCCCGGGGGGGGAAGCGCGCAGCGCTTCGGGGGGGGACCGTGTTTGCCCGCGAGAGGGGGGTATGGCATCCTGGCGGCTCCTGTTTTTCCGGCTTTCACTCTTTTACCCAGGACCGCCTCATGTCCCGCATTTCCAGTCCCGTCCTTGGCACGCCCCTGTCGCCCCTCGCCACCCGAGTGATGCTGCTCGGCTCCGGAGAGCTGGGCAAGGAGGTCGTCATCGCCCTGCAGCGCCTGGGCGTGGAGGTCATCGCCGTGGACCGGTACGCGGACGCGCCGGGGCAGCAGGTGGCGCACCGCGCCCACGTGGTGCCCATGACGGACGCGGACGCCTTGCGCAAGATCATCGACCAGGAACGGCCGCACGTCATTGTCCCTGAAATCGAGGCCATCGCCACCAGCCTGCTGGTCGAGCTGGAGGCCGCCGGCGCCGTGCGCGTCACGCCCACGGCGCGCGCCGCCCAGCTGACCATGAACCGCGAGGGCATCCGCCGCCTGGCGGCCGAGACCCTTGGCCTGCCGACCTCGCCGTACCGGTTCGTCGACACCGAACAGGAACTGCGCGAGGCCATCGACGGCGGCATCGGCTATCCCTGCGTGATCAAGCCCGTCATGTCGTCCTCGGGCAAGGGACAGTCCGTGATCAAGTCCGCCGAGG
Organism: Achromobacter sp. 1011791174; assembly: GCF_059760925.1. NCBI lineage: Bacteria > Pseudomonadati > Pseudomonadota > Betaproteobacteria > Burkholderiales > Alcaligenaceae > Achromobacter > Achromobacter sp. 1011791174. Next base: position 13,645 of record NZ_JCBANH010000061.1, on the reverse strand, counting down.
ACGTGGCCGAGAGCTGGCGCTACGCCCAGGAAGGCGGCCGCGTCGGCGGCGGCCGCGCCATCGTCGAGGGCTTCATCCGCTTCGACTACGAAATCACGCTGCTGACCGTCCGCGCGCGTGGCGCCGACGGCCAGGTCGAGACCCGTTACTGCGAGCCCATCGGCCATAAGCAGGTGGATGGCGACTACGTGGAAAGCTGGCAGCCGCATCCCATGTCGCCGGCGGCGCTGGAGCGCGCGCGCGAGATCGCCCTGGCGGTCACGTCCAACCTGGGCGGCCTGGGCATCTTCGGCGTCGAGCTGTTCGTGGCCGGCGACCAGGTCTGGTTCTCGGAGGTCAGCCCGCGTCCGCACGATACCGGCATGGTCACCATGATCACGCAGGCGCAGAACGAATTCGAATTGCACGCCCGCGCGCTGCTGGGCCTGCCGGTGGACACCAGCCTGCGCCAGCCCGGCGCCAGCAGCGTGATCTATGGCGGCATGGACGCGGGCGCGGTGTCGTTCCACAACGTGGCCGAGGCGCTGGCCGAGCCGGGCACCGACGTGCGCCTGTTCGGCAAGCCCGAATCCTTCGTCAAGCGCCGCATGGGCGTGGGCCTGGCCGTCGCCGACGACGTGGCGGCCGCGCGCGCCAAGGCCAAGCGGGTGTCTTCCGCCGTGACGGTCAAGGCCGGCTGAGCACCGGGCGCGCGCCGCCGGCTGGCCGAGGATCCGTCACGGCGGATCCAGGCTGATCCAGCCAACTCGTGATCGCTGTTCCCTGGTTTTAATCAGTCCCCGTTTTCAATGCCACCCGCCGCGAGGCTGGTGGCATTGTTGTTTTTTGCCCATTGATACGTGGTCCACGGGTCAATCCGCCGGAAGTTTGCGGCCATGCCCCCACGAATCCTGGGGTTTGCGCTTTCTCAGGGTTTGTTCGATAATTTCAGGAATTTCTGAAATCGGTGTAACTGCTGTTGTCGAGTTCAAGTCGATCTGCTCCGCATATAAAGGGGGCGGGTTGGTGGAATCGGCTGGCGCGAGAATGATCATGGTCCTCAGCCCTCAAAACGAACGTTTCGTCCTGCACTTTGGCGAAATGGGCAGCCGCTGGGGGGTGAACCGCACCGTCGGCCAGATCTATGCGCTGTTGTTCCTGGCGCCCGAGCCGATGAACGCCGACGACATCGCCGAGACGCTGGGCTTCTCGCGCTCGAATGTCAGCATGGGTCTCAAGGAATTGCAGTCCTGGCGCCTGGTCAAGCTGATGCACCAGGTGGGCGACCGCCGCGACTACTTCGAGACGCCCAAGGATGTGTGGGAGATCTTCCGCATCCTGATGGAAGAAAAGCGCAAGCGCGAAATCGACCCCACGCTCACGTTGTTGCGCGACACGCTGCTGGAGCCGGCCTCCAAGCCTGCCGATGTCTACGCGCAGCAGCGCATGACCGAAATGCTGGAGCTGATCGAACTGTCCACGGGATGGTTCGATGAGGTTCAGCGCCTGCCGCCCGAAACCCTGCAGAACCTGATGAAACTGGGCTCCAAGGTCCAGAAGGTGCTGGGCTTCGCCGGCAAATTGCGAGGCAAGGGCTGAACGCCGCTGGGCCTTGATTTTTAGGAAAAATCCTATGAAGTTGCATATACCGCCCGTATCATGGCGCCAGAGACGGCCTGGGAACCATGCCGGTTGCTGTGGCCTCTCGCCCGCATGGGAGCGCCCCAATGATTGATCTCGACGTCGTCAACCTGTCGCGATTCCAGTTTGCCGCGACCGCGCTGTACCACTTCCTGTTCGTCCCCCTCACGCTTGGCCTGTCTTTCATCCTCGCCATCATGGAGAGCGTGTACGTCATGACCGGGCGCGCCATCTGGAAAAAGATGACGATGTTCTGGGGCACGCTGTTCGGCATCAACTTCGCGCTGGGCGTGGCCACGGGCGTGGTCATGGAATTCCAGTTCGGCATGAACTGGTCGTACTACAGCCACTACGTCGGCGACATCTTCGGCGCGCCGCTGGCGCTCGAAGGGCTGCTGGCCTTCTTCCTGGAAGCCACCTTCGTCGGCCTGTTCTTCTTCGGCTGGAATCGCATGTCCAAGGTCAGCCACCTGGTGGTGACCTGGCTGGTGGCCTTCGGCACCAACTTCTCGGCCCTGTGGATCCTGATCGCCAACGGCTGGATGCAGAACCCGGTCGGCGCCGTCTTCAATCCCGACACCATGCGCATGGAGATGACGGACTTCGCCGCCGTGATCTTCAACCCGGTGGCGCAGGCCAAGTTCGTGCACACGGTCAGCGCGGGCTACGTGGCCGGCGCCATGTTCGTGATGTCGATCAGCGCCTGGTACCTGCTGCGCGGTCGCCATACGGATCTGGCCAAGCGCTCGATGGCCGTGGCCGCCAGCTTCGGCCTGGCCTCGGCCCTGTCGGTGGTGGTGCTGGGCGATGAAAGCGGCTACCTGACCACTGAACACCAGAAGATGAAGATCGCCGCCATGGAGTCCATGTGGCACACCGAGCCGGCGCCCGCCGCGTTCAACCTGATCGCCATCCCCAACCAGGCCGAGCGCAAGAACGATTTCGCCATCGAGATCCCCTACGTCATGGGCATCATCGGCACGCGCTCGCTCACCACGCCGCTGCTGGGCATCGACGACCTGATCCTGCGCGCCGAGAACCGCATCCGCGACGGCATGGTGGCCTACGACGCGCTGCAGAAGATCCGCGCCAATCCCAAGAACACCGATGCGCGCATGGTGTTCGACAAGACCTGGCCGGACCTGGGCTACGCGCTGCTGGTCAAGCGCTACCAGTCCGACATGAGCAAGGTCACCGAGGAAGACATCAAGAAGGCGGCCATCGACACCGTGCCGAACGTGGCGCCGCTGTTCTGGGCGTTCCGCGTCATGGTGGCGGTCGGCATGTACCTGATCCTGTTCTTCGGCGTGGCGTTCTGGCTGGCCTCGCGCGGCCGGCTGGACAGCCGGCGCGGCCTGCTCAAGGTGGCGCTGTGGAGCCTGCCGCTGCCGTGGGTGGCGATCGAGAGCGGCTGGTTCGTGGCCGAGTACGGCCGCCAGCCCTGGGTGATCGAAGGCGTGCTGCCGACTTACTACGCGGCCTCCGGCCTGACCATCACGGACCTGGCCATCAGCCTGGGGATTTTCCTGGTGCTGTACACGGTCCTGCTCATCATCGGCGTCAAGGTGATGCTGCACGCCATCAAGGCGGGTCCGAAATCCGACGGACCGGCGCCCGCTGGCGCGGCCGCCGATCCTGTCCGCGCCGCCGTGCGCGCCTGACCGGGAGAAACAGGAATGGATGCATTGATTCCTTTCGACTACGCCACCCTGCGGGTGGTCTGGTGGGTGCTGCTGGGCGCGCTGCTCATCGGCTTCGCCGTCATGGACGGCTTCGACCTGGGCGTGGCGGCGCTGTTGCCGCTGGTGGCCAAGACCGACGTCGAGCGCCGCGTGGTGATCAACGTGGTCGGCCCGGTCTGGGAGGGCAACCAGGTCTGGCTCATCACCGCCGGCGGCGCCATCTTCGCCGCGTGGCCGCTGCTGTATGCCGCTTCGTTCTCGGGCTTCTACCTGGCCATGATGCTGGCGCTGATCGCGCTGATCCTGCGTCCGGTGGGCTTCAAGTACCGCAGCAAGATGGAAGGCACGCGCTGGCGCAACACCTGGGACGGCGTGCTCTGTTTCTCGGGCGTGGTGGCCTCGCTGGTGTTCGGCGTGGCGGTGGGCAACATCATTCTGGGCGTGCCCTTCACGTTCGACGAAGCCGCGCTGCGCATGGTCTACCAGGGCCATTTCTACCAGTTGTTCACGCCTTTCGCGTTGCTGGCCGGCGTGCTCAGCGTGGCCATGCTGGCCATGCACGGCGCGGTGCTGCTGGCCTGGCGCACCGAGGGCGTGGTGGCCAGCCGCGCCCGCAATTGGGGCCGGCTGTGCGCGCTGCTGACCGCGGCGCTGTTCGTGGCCGGCGGTTTCTGGGTCGCGGGCGGGCTGAACGGCCACGTCATCACCAGCGCGGTCGACATGCAGGGCCCATCCGATCCCATGCTCAAGACCGTCAGCGTGCAGGCCGGCGCCTGGATGGCCAACTACGCCAAGTGGCCGCTGATGTGGATCGCGCCCGCGCTGGGCGTGGCCGGCGCGCTGCTGGCGCTGCTGCTCCTGACGGCGCGCGCGCACATGCTGGCGTTCCTGGCGTCGGCGCTGTCCATCGCCGGGATCATCCTGACGGCGGGCTTCTCGCTATTCCCGTTCCTGATGCCCTCGTCGTCGAACCCGCGCGCCGGGCTGACGGTCTGGGATGCCTCGTCCAGCCACATGACCCTGTGGATCATGGTGATCGCGGTCGCGATCTTCCTGCCCATCGTGACGCTCTACACCGCCTGGGTGTACCGCGTGATGCGCGGCAAGGTCACGCCTGAGTCGGTCGGCGGCACCCCCAACTCATACTGAATCAGGAGCTAGCGCTATGTGGTATTTCTCGTGGGTACTCGGGCTGGGGCTGGCCTGCGCCTTCGCCATTCTTAACGCCATGTGGTTCGAACTGCGCGAGGGCCATTCGCATGACCCGCGCGCCAAGCGCGACGAAGCGTGAGCATGCGGGACACGTCGGCGGCGGGCCGCGCCAGCAGCCTGGAGCATGATCCCGCCGACGCGCTGCGCAAGCCCTCGCGCGGGCAGTCGCAATGGTTGAAGCGTCTGGCGGGATCGGCGCGGCCGCCCCTGCTGCTGGCCGGCGCCGCGCCGCTCGCGGGCGGCGTGCTGCTGGTGATCCAGGCCTGGCTGCTGGCCAGCGTGCTGGACGCCGCCATCGCGCGGCAGGCGCCGCGCTCGGACCTGCTGGGCGGCATCCTCGGCATCGCCGCGCTGATGCTGGTCCGCGCCTGTATCGCCTGGGCCGGCGAACGCGCCGGCGCCATCGCCGCCGAGCGGATCAAGCGCCAGGTGCGCCTGGCCCTGTTCGAGCGCCTGGTGGACAAGGGGCCGCACTGGAGCCGGGGCCAGGCCTCGGGCGTGCTGGCCAGCGCCGTGGTGGACCAGGTCGAGGCGCTGGATGGCTTCTTCGCCAAATACCTGCCGGCCATGGCCGCCGCCGCCATGCTGCCGGTGGCATTTTCCGTGTTGCTGTTTCCGGTGGATGTGATCGCGGGCCTGGTGCTGCTGATCACCGCGCCGCTGATTCCCTTGTTCATGGCCCTGGTCGGCTGGGGCGCGCAGGGCGCGAGCCGGCGGCATCTGCGCGCCTTCGCGCGGCTGTCCGGATTCTTCGCCGACCGTCTGCGCGGGCTGTCCACGCTCAAGCTGTACGGACGCGCCGAGGCCGAGGCCGAATCGGTGGCGGCCGCCAGCGACGCATTGCGTCAGCGCACCCTGTCCGTGCTGCGCATCGCCTTCCTGTCCTCGGCGGTGCTGGAGTTCTTCGCCGCCCTGGGCGTCGCCGGGGTGGCCGTGTACATCGGGCTGACCTATCTGGGTTTCCTGGACCTGCGCTGGTCGGTGCTGACCTTGCAGGCCGGCATGTTCTGCCTGTTGATGGCGCCCGAGGTCTATGCGCCGCTGCGTCAGTTCGCCGCGCACTACCATGACCGCGCGGCCGCGCTGGCGGCGGTGACGCAGATCGACGCGGTGTTCGACGGCTTGCCGGATGTGGCGCCGACCGGGGCCGCGCTGGTTGCGCCGGCCGCCGCGCCCGCCGCGCGCGGCCCGGTCGCAATGAGCGCGCGCGGCCTGCGCTTGATGGCGCCCGGCCGTCCCGCGCCGGTGCTCGACGGCGCGGCGCTTGCGCTGGCGCCCGGCGAACACGTCGCGCTGATGGGGCCGAGCGGCATCGGCAAGTCCTCGCTGATCGAGGCGATCGCGCGCCTGCGGCCCTGCGAGGGCGAGATATTGATCGACGGCCGGCCGCTGGCGGATTGGGACGAGGCCGCGCTGCGCGGCCGGATCGCGCTGATCGGCCAGAAGCCGCAGTTGATGGCCGGCACCATCGCCCAGAACATCCGCCTCGGTTGTCCGCAGGCCTCGGACGAGGCGCTGCGCGAGGCCGCAAGGCGCGCGCGAGTCCTGGAATTCACCGAGCGTCAGCCGCTGGGCCTGGATACCGTGCTGGGCGGACGCGGGCAGGGCCTGTCCGGCGGGCAGGCGCAGCGCGTGGCGCTGGCGCGGCTGTTCCTGCGCGATCCCGGACTGATCCTGCTGGACGAGCCCACGGCGCACCTGGATGAAGACACGCAGACCCGCGTGCTGGACGAAATCCTCACATTCGCGGCGGGGCGGACGCTGCTCATCGCCACGCACTCGCCGCAGGTGGCCGCCCGTTTCGGGCGCACGCTGCGGCTGGCGGACGGCAAACTGGAACAAGCATGATGCGCATCGCCATCGCCATCGCCGCGTCTGGCGGATCCGCCGGATCCGGAGCGGCCCATCCATGAAACACCTGCTGTTGTTGCTGCCTCTGTACGCGCGCCGCAAGGGCGGACTGCTGCTCGCGCTGTTCTGCGCGCTGGCCACCGTGGCCGCGGGCGTGGGGCTGCTGGGCGTGTCGGGCTGGTTCCTGACCGGCGCCGCGCTGGCCGGCGCGGGCGCCGCGTTCAACCTGTTCGCGCCGTCGGCGCTGGTGCGCGGCCTGTCGTTCCTGCGCATCGTGTCGCGCTATGCCGACCGCCTGGCGGGGCACTCGGCCACGCTGCGCCTGCTGGCCGATCTGCGCACGCTGGTGTTCCGCGCGCTGATCCGCCTGACGCCGCGCCAGCTGGCGCGCTATCGCGGCGGCGATCTGGTGGCGCGCATGACCGGCGACGTGGACGCGCTGGATACTGTGTTCCTGTTCGTGCTGGCGCCGCTGGCCACGGCGCTGCTGGCCGGCGCCATCATGACGGCGGTGCTGGGCTACTGGATACCGGCCGCCGCGCTGGTGTTCGCGCTGGCGCTGCTGGTGGCCTGCGTGCTTGCGCCCTGGGGCCTGCAGCGCGCCGCGCGCGGACCCGGCGCCGCCGCGCAGGAAAGCGCGGCCGGCCTGCGCGCCGCTGTGCTGGACGCGGTGGACGGCCACGCCGACATGGTGGCGCTGCATGCGCAGGCGCAGACCCGCGCGCATTTCGAGCGCCTGTGCGGGCAGAACGCGCAGGCGCGCCAGGCCCAGGCCTGCGTCGCGGCGCGCGGGCTCTGGTTCCTGCAGGCCGCCGCCGGCGCTGCCGTGCTGGGTGTGTTGTGGTTCGGGCTGGGCGAACACGAGGGCGGCGGCCTGTCCGGGCCTTTGCTGGCGGGTCTGCTGCTGGCGGTCATGGGCATATTCGAAGTGGCCGCGCCCATCATGCGCGGCGCGTCGCGCCTGGGCTCGGCGGTGTCCGCGGCGCAGCGCATCCGCGAGGTGGCGCAATGCGAGCCGGACATGCGCGATCCCGACGCGCCGGCCGCGCTGCCGGCGGATGGCGCGCTGGAACTGGACGGCTTGCGCTTCGCCTATCCCGATGGCGCCCTGGTGCTGGACGGCGTCAGCCTGCGCGTCGCGCCGGGCGAGCGCGTGGCGATCCAGGGCGAGAGCGGCGCGGGCAAGTCCACGCTGCTGCATCTGATCCTGCGGCTGGAAGATCCGCAGGCTGGCCAGGTGCGCTATGGCGGACGCGACGCGCGCGATTGCGCGCAGGCCGACTGGCACCGGCGCATCGCGCTGCTGTCGCAGGACGCGCCGGTGTTCCTGGGCACGCTGCGCACCAATCTGCTGATCGGCGACCCTTCGGCGGACGAAGCCGCGCTGTGGCGCGCGCTGGACGCCGCGCGCCTGGGCGATTTCGTGCGCGGTCTGCCCGACGGGCTGGATGCGTGGGCGGGCGAGACCGGTTCGCTGCTGTCGGCCGGGCAGGCGCGGCGGCTGTGTCTGGCGCGGGCCCTGCTGTCGCCGGCCAGGGTGCTGGTGCTGGACGAGCCCACCGCCGGCCTGGACGCGGCGGCCGAGGCCGATTTCCTGCGCGATCTGGGGCGGGCGGCGCAGGGGCGCGCCGTGGTGCTGGCCACGCATGCGCGCCTGCCGGCGGGCGCGGTGGACCGGCGCTGCGTGCTGCGCGGGGGACAGTTGCATGACGTGTCATCGCCCGAGCCTGTCCTGGCTTAAGCGCGGCGGCGGGGTTATAGTGCGCCTTGCTTCAATTCTTCAGGGCCGTCTTTCATGCAGAACGAATACGCCGAGTTCATCCGGCGCACCATCCGCAGCGTTCCAGACTGGCCCCAGCCCGGTGTCACGTTCCGTGACATCACGCCGGTGCTGCAGGACCCGCGGGCGTTCCGCGTCCTGATCGACCTGTTCGTCTACCGTTACATGCGTCAGCGCCTGGATCTGGTCGCGGGCGTGGATGCGCGCGGCTTCATTGTCGGCAGCGTGCTGGCCTATGAGCTGAACCTGGGCTTCGTGCCCGTGCGCAAGAAGGGCAAGCTGCCGTATCGCACGGTGGCCGAGGAATATTCGCTGGAATACGGCAACGCCGCCGTCGAGATGCACACCGACGCGGTGCGCACCGGCCAGCGCGTGCTGCTGGTGGACGATCTGATCGCCACGGGCGGCACCATGCTGGCGGCCATCAAGCTGCTGCAGCGCCTGGGCGCCAACGTGGTCGAAGCCGCCGCCATCATCGACCTGCCCGACCTGGGCGGCTCCGCCAAGATCGCCGCCACCGGCACCCCGCTGTACACGGTCTGTCAGTACCAGAACGACACCACCGCCTGACGCGCGGCGCTTCGGGGGGCTTAGCCCTCGTTCAGACGCGGCTGGATGAAATCCAGGAACGCCTTGGTCTTGGCCGGCAGCATCCGCGAGGGCAGCAGCGCGAACAGCGGCAGCGGCGTCAGGCTCCATTCCGGCAGCACGCGCACCAGCCCGGACTGCTTGATGGCGCGCTCCATCGCGTCGAACACCAGCAGCGGCGTGATGCCCAGTCCCTGGCTGGCCAGCCGGCCCAGCATGCCCACGTTGTTCGCGGCCAGCCGGCCCGATACCTGCACGCGTTCCACCTTGTCGCCCGAATGGAGCATCCAGAAGGATGACTCGTCGCGCATGGTGGGCCGCAGGCACTCGTGATGGCTGAGATCCCCGGGCACGCGCGGCTCGCCGTGGCGCGCCAGGTATTCGGGCGAGGCGTACAGCTGGTGCGCCATGAGCACGATCTTGCGCGAGATCAGGCTGGAATCGGGCTGCTGCCCGAAGCGCAGGATCAGGTCGAACGGGTTGCTGATCGGATCGACCGAGCGCATGCCCAGGTCGAAATCGCATTCGATATCGGGATGCTGTTCGCGGAATTCCCGGATCACCGAAGGCAGGAACAGTTGCGCCAGGCTGGTCGGCAGCGAGATGCGCAGCCGGCCCTTGGGTTGCACCGCCATGTCCAGCAGCTGGTCGTGGGCGACGCGGGCTTCCTCGACGATATGGCGGCAGCGCTCGAAATAGATGGCGCCGGCCTCGGTCAGGTCGATCTTGCGCGTGCTGCGGTTGAGCAGCCGCATGCCGACGCTGCGCTCCAGTTCGCTGACGCGGCGCGACAGCGTGGACGTGGGGATGTTCAGGGCTTCGGCCGCATGACTGAAATTCTTGCGCTTGGCGACTTCGACGAACAGGGCGATGTCGTTAAGCTGTATGTCCATAAGGGCCTCGGTACTCAAAATTCCATGTCTGGCAGATTCCAATCATAAATGGAATTATTTTTGCGCCAGTGGAAATGTCTATTCCTCCATCCCGAACAAGCCGCGCCAACCCTGGCGTCACGGCCCGGCGCGCCGCAGCTGGCGTTTGGCTGAATGCCCGCGAGGCTTGCGCTCATTGGGGCCAGGGCGGAAGTGCGCAGGAAGTGAGCAGGGAGTGAGCAAGAATCGCGCCGCGATATGCGGGGATCTTTCCACTCCTGCAAATATGTTCCCCAAATTAAGGGTTTTTACTAGGTCGATAAGGCCAGATACTTCGTTCCGTCAACACGCCGTCACATTGCGCCCGCCGTCCTGGCGGGCGCTGTCGTGCCAGGTATAGGATGGAGTCATCACAATGAAAGCCCTAGCGACCGCACTCATGGTTACCGCAACCCTGGCGGGCATGTCCGCCGCCCACGCCGATGGCAAGACCCGCGAACAGGTCCAGCAGGAACTGCAGGCCGCCAAGGCCGCCGGCCAGGTCACTTTCGGCGAACTGGACTATCCGCCCGCCGCCACCGCCAGCACCGGCATGTCGCGCGAGCAGGTCGGCGCCGAATTGCAAAGCGCCAAGATCGCCGGGCAGGTGACCAGCGCCGAACTGGACTATCCGCCCCGGAGCGCCGCGCCGGAAACCGCCGGCAAGACGCGCGAGCAGGTCCGCGCCGAGCTGGCCCAGGCCAAGGCGCGCGGCGAATACACCTTCGGCGAACTCGACTACCCGCCCAAGGGCCGCTGAGCATTTCGCGGCCGGCCGATGGCGCTGGCGCGCTGTGGCTTTTTTGCCTCGGCATTGTCCGCGCAGCGCGACAGGATTTGACGATCCTCAAACCGGGAAGTGATCGGGAATGAGCGCGGGAAATGTAATTGCGAGCAAGGATTCGCATTTCATTTCAAGGCGTTAAGCCCTGATTCCAAGCATGGAGGAATGCGCGTCGAACGCGATTATCCCAGCCATGGAAAGTAGTTCTTCGAAATCCCGCTTACTCCCGGCGGTCCCAGGCGAGACACTAGTTTCAGTGCATGCATCGCGGTCTTACAGGCCGCGGCTTGCGGGCATCCGCCACGCGGCGGCATGCCCGCGCATTGCCATCCATCTTGCCATTTAGAGGACTGTTATGAAGAAGACGCTATTGGCCGTCGCGTTGCTCGCGGGCTTTGCGAGCGCGGCGCAAGCTGCCGATTCGGTGACGTTGTACGGTTTGATCGACGCCGGCATCGGCTACGAAAAGGTGAAGTTCAACGGCAACTCGCAAAGCCGTGTCGGCGCCGTGCAAGGCGTGAGCAGTGGCTCGCGTTTCGGCCTGCGTGGTTCGGAAGACCTGGGCGACGGCCTGCGCGCCGTGTTCAACCTGGAGGCCGGCTTCGGTCCCCTGAACGGCAACTCGCTGCAAAGCGGCCGCCTCTGGGGCCGCCAGGCCACCGTGGGCCTGGACAGCGACTCGTGGGGCCGCCTGGAATTCGGCCGCCAGACCAACCTGGCCTCGAAGTACTTCGGTTCCATCGACCCGTTCTCGATCAGCTACAACACCGCCAACATGGGTACCGTGTTCAGCAGCGCCAATACGATGCGCCTGGACAACATGGTGCTGTACCAGACGCCCAGCTTCGGCGGCTTCAAGGCCGGCCTGGGTTACTCGTTCAGCGCTGACGACACGGTTTCGGACGAGAAGCAGCGCGGCTTCGAGACCAACAACAACAACCGCGTCCTGACCGCCGGCGTGCAGTACGTCAACGGCCCGCTGAACCTGGCCGCGGCCTACGACCGCTTCAATCCGTCCAAGGACGTCAAGGGCGGCAGCCAGGAAGACACGACGATCCAGTCGTACATCCTGGGCGGCACCTATGACTTCGAAGTGGTGAAGATCGCCGCCGCCTTCGGCCAGACCCGCAATGGCTGGTTCGTCGGCCAGAACATGGGCACCACGCCCGACGGCATGCAGAAGCTGGGCACGTTCAAGCTGGCCGACGGCTTCCGCGCCAATTCGTACATGGTGGGCTTCACTGTGCCGCTGGGCAGCAGCTCGATCTTCGGTTCCTGGCAGCGCGCCGATCCGAAGAACGACAAGCTGACCAAGGACGATGCCAAGTTCAACGTCTACAGCCTGGGCTACACCTACGACCTGAGCAAGCGCACCAACCTGTACGCGTACGCCTCCTACGGCGACAACTACGCGTTCCAGCGCGATGCGACGGACACCGCGTTCGCCGTGGGCCTGCGTCACCGGTTCTAAGCGACGGCGCGCCCGGCCAGACCTTGCTGAATGCGCGGCCCATCTCCGTGAGCCGCCGAGTGACAGCGAACCCCCCCTCCGGTTGAGGCCGGGCGCGACTTGAGCTGAGAAGGGAAGGGCCTCCATCTGGAGGCCCTCTCGCTTTTGGGCTTGCCGTTGTCCGCGCGCCGGCATGGCGGTCCGGCTTGCGGCGGCGCGCGCGGCTACAGGAACAGCTTGTAGGCCGGGTTGTCGGTCTCGTTCCAGTGCGGATAGCCCAGTTCGGCCACGAAGGCGCGGAACTGCTTCTTGTCGGCCGCCGGCACCTGGATGCCGATCAGGATGCGGCCGTAGTCGGCGCCCTGGTTGCGGTAATGGAACAGGCTGATGTTCCAGTCCGGATTCATCGCATTCAGGAAACGCATCAGCGCGCCCGGACGCTCCGGGAACTCGAAGCGGTACAGCAGCTCGTCGCGCGCCTGCGCGGAACGCCCGCCGACCATGTGGCGCAAGTGGGTCTTGGCCATTTCGTCGTGGGTCAGGTCGAGCGTGTCGAAACCGTGGCGGCGGAAGTTGGCGGCGATCTTGTCGGGCTCGGCCGGCGAGGACACCTGGATGCCGACGAACACATGGGCGCGGTCGGAATCCGAGATGCGGTAGTTGAACTCGGTGACGCTGCGCTCGCCGACCAGCTCGCAGAAGCGGCGGAAGCTGCCGCGCTGTTCGGGCATGGTGACGGCGAAGATGGCTTCGCGCATCTCGCCGACCTCGGCGCGCTCGGAGACGAAGCGCAGCCGGTCGAAATTCATGTTGGCGCCGCAGGCGATGGCCACCAGCGTCTTGCCCTTCAGGTGATGCTCGGCCGCGTATTGCTTGGCGGCGGCGACGGCCATGGCGCCGGCCGGCTCCAGCACGCTGCGCGTGTCCTGGAACACATCCTTGATGGCCGCGCAGATCGCGTCGGTGTTCACCACCACGAAGTCATCGACATACTGGCGCGTGAGCTTGAAGGTCTCGGCGCCCACCATCTTCACCGCGGTGCCGTCCGAGAACAGGCCCACGTCGTTCAGCTGCACGCGCCGGCCCGCGCGCACGCTGCGCAGCATGGCGTCGGAGTCCTCGGTCTGCACGCCGATGATCTTGATCTCGGGGCGCAGCTGCTTGATGTAGGCGGCCACGCCCGAGATCAGCCCGCCGCCGCCGATGGCCACGAAGATGGCGTCGATCGGACCCGGATGCTGGCGCAGGATCTCCATGCCCACCGTACCCTGGCCGGCGATCACGTCGGGATCGTCGAACGGATGCACGAAGGTCAGCTTTTCCTTCTTTTCCAGCACCTGCGCGTGGGCGTAGGCGTCGGAGAAACTCTCGCCGGCCAGCACCACCTCGCCGCCCAGGCGGCGCACCGCGTCCACCTTCACCTGCGGGCTGGTGGTGGGCATGACGATGACCGCGCGGCAACCCAGCCGCGTGGCCGCCAGCGCTACGCCTTGCGCATGGTTGCCGGCCGAGGCCGCGATCACGCCGCGGTTGCGCGCGGCGGGCGGCAGGTTGGCCATCTTGTTGTAGGCCCCGCGCAGCTTGAAGCTGAACACGGCCTGGGTGTCCTCGCGCTTGAGCAGCACCGTGTTGGACAGCCGCTGCGACAGCAGCGGGGCCGGCTCCAGCGGCGATTCGACGGCGACGTCGTAGACCTTGGAAGTCAGGATGCGTTTCAGGTAATCGGTGGACATGAGGGCGCGCGTGCGGGGCGGAAAAGGGGGGAGG
>NZ_JCBANH010000060.1:0-39403 GCF_059760925.1 Achromobacter sp. 1011791174 | reverse complement strand
CTCTCGCATTTGCAGTGAAGCAGACGTCAGAGGTGAATCCGTGGAGCGAAAGCGACGTTCGTAGGACGGGTCTCGCTAGACGTCCGAGTCACATATGCTGAGTCAAAGGCCACAACTGACTGCGTTCCGTAGTTGTTCGGGGTTTGGTCCATTGCCACAAGCGAGGCCCCAGGACTGCCTTGCTCCGCAAGTACATTGAACGGACCCGTCGGAGTATTAAGTATCTGCGCAACTCCCGCGACAATGGGGCGAAGATACATGCGGCCCGCGATGCGTTGACTTGCGTCAGCCTGCCTGCTCGCCAGCCCCCTCGCATTTGCAGTGTCAGCGTCAGTCCCCGTATACCGCCGGAACATATTCCGCAAATCCGGCACCCGGAACGTCGTCCCGCTGACATCCGCGAAGTAATGTGCCCCACGGTTCGCGGTCCAGACAGCATCCGACACCACCAGATTGTTCTCGCGCGCATACCCCCACAGGCGCGCATAGTCGGTCTTGCTCAGCTCGCCGCCGACCGCGTCGACTTCGCTGGCCAGCGGGGTGACGGTGTGACCGTCCACCGGACGGCCGCAGAGCGGCGAGCGGTAGCCGGTGTAGTACGGGGTGGATACCCAGGTCCAGACCTCGGAGCATTCCGCCACGATGATGGGGCCGATGTCCTGTGTCGGCAGCGCGCCGATCGAGCAGACGCGGGGGAAGTTGCCGGCCACGAAAGCGGTGGTGGCGAGCTTGCCGCTCTTGTCGCCGGCGACGGGCGTGGGCGCGGTGGGCGTGCCGGTGAAGGCCGGCGAGGCGGCCAGGGCGGCCACGAACTTGGCCTGCAGCGCGGCCAGGTCGCCGTTGTCCAGCACGTCCTGGCCGCTCTTGTCGGCGATGTACTGGCCGAGCATGGCGGCCACGAAGGACGCCTGGCGCCAGACGGTGTTCAGCTCTTTGGACTTGGCGGTGCCGGCCGAGAAGCCGGCATTGCGGCTGGCCAGGGCCTGATAGTCGGCGGGTGCGAGCACGTTGGCGCCGGCGGCGGTGCCGAAGGGAAGGATTTGATTGATAGCCACGGAGTGTTTTCCTTATTGAACCGGCGAATTCAACCGGTAAACAGCGATCCCCAGAGTCCGTTGTCGAACCCCGAGATGTATTGGTTCTGCACGTCAAAACCGAACAGCGGCCCCTCGCCCGAGGGAAGCACGTAGTACTTGATGCGCACGCCTTCGGGCTTGAGCGGGATGTAGCCGCCGGTCAGCAGGGCCAGGAACAGCGCCGAAGGCGGCGCGCCGGCCACGCCGATGTCCACCGACATGTCGCCGTTGTCCTCGATCAGCACGTGGGTGCCGCCCTGGAAGATCTGGTTCAGAATGGCGGCCGAGGTTTCCAGCGTGCCGTCCCAGTGGTTGGCGCCGATCTTGGCCCGCAGCAGCAGCCGGTAGGTGTCGTCGTCCAGCACGGTCAGGCCGTTGTCCGGATCGAAGGGCCCCTGCCAGACGCCCTGGTCCATGCCCAGGCCGTCGATGTCCAGCGCGAAATACACGCCGGAGATCGGCGTGGCGACGCGACGTCCCAGCCCGATCCAGCGGCCCACGGCGTCCAGCTGCGCACCGATGGCCAGGTCCAGGTCGAAGGCGTCCGGCATGCCCGCGTACAGGTCGCGCACGGCAGCCGCCGCGCCGCAGACCGCCGCCACGGTGGCGCCGAACCTGGGCCGCGGACGGTGGTAGGCCGACAGCAGCCCGAGATATTCGTCAGCATTGGCCATGTCGCTCACCCGCTCACCGTGATCTTGACCGCGTCGGGCGTGGTCGACGCCGCCTCGTTGAAGGCGAGCGCCACGTCGGGCGCGCCGTTGCCGGACGACCGGCGCAGCGCCAGGCCGGTGATCTTGAAAGTACCGCTGCCCGGCACGCCATTGGCTGCCGAGATGGCGTCGGCCCATTCCACGGACGCGCTGGCGCCGCCGCCGATGGCCACGCCATTGATGTAGTCCGCCACCGCCCGCTGCACCGCCTGGCCCGTGGCCGTGGTGTAGCCGGCCAGCGCGCGCATCTGGATCTCGGCGGACACCGGCACGCGAATGGGCCGGAAGAAGCGGATCGGATGCGCGATGCCGTAGATGTCGGTGACCACCACGCTGGTCGAGCCATGCGTGCCGGTGCCGGGCGTCTTCTTGGCGGCGATGGCGCTGGCGATCAGGCCTGCGTCGCCGCCGTCCACCACCAGCGCGATGCTGTGCGGCGGCAGGCCATTGGCATCCGCGACGGCCGTGTCGTTCTCGTAGGCGACGTGCCGCAGCACGCCCGGCACGGACGCCACCGCGCCGACCGTGCCCTCCAGCACGGTGCGCGACGGCAGCGCCACCGACACGGCTTGCCGGACCCGCAGCGCCGCGTCGCTTTCGACGGGCGCGCCGGGCGTGGCGGCGGCGGGGTTGGTCACGGACTGCCAGCCCAGCGTGGGCGTGCCGATGCGCGTGATGGAGCCCGGCGCGGCGGCCACGGCGCCGACCTGGCGGCACAGCGCGGTGACCGTGATCTCGCCAGCCGGCGGGATGGTGACGCTGGCGGGCAGCTCCCACTGCACGCGATCGCCGTCCAGCGCCACGCCGCCGGCGATGGTGGTGCCGCCCTGCCCCACGATGCGCAGATCGACCGACGAGCGCGTGGCCACGCCGCGCGCCAGGCCGTTGATCTTGACGTTGCTGGACAGCGCCGCGCCCGAGGCCGTGGCCGGCGAGAAAGCGTTGTAGACCTGGACGGCCGCGGTGTTGGCGTCGTGGATCGCCATCGCGAACACGGCCAGCAGCTGGCCGTCCTGGCTGTCGGCCTCCAGGTAGGTGTCCGCGCCGTAGATGTTGCGGTACTGGTCCTTGAAGTATTGCAGCACCTCGCCGTAGCTCGGCGCGCGTATGCCCGCGGCGTCGATCACCGGAGCGGTAGAGAGTATCGTCATAGAGCCGCCTGCACGATGGCCAAGCCATAAAGGGTTGTAAGGGTTGCCGTGACGCTCAGGCCGCGGCTTTGCGGATCAAGGCGGCTGGCGTAGTCGCTGATGCCGGTCACGCCGGGCGTGCCCAGCATGCGCTGGCGGATGGCCCAGTCGTAGCTGGCGCGGGGCTGCTTGCCCAGCACCTCGCCCTGCCAGGGCATGCCCTCGGTCGAGTCCAGGAACCACTCGCCGCGCAATAGCATCAGCCGCGTCTTGACAGCCTGCGCGACGGTGTCCGGAGAGTCCCGGAAAAAGTCGGCCTGCCGCGCGCCGAACGAGTAGTCCCCGTCGGCGTCGAGTTTTCGGTAACGCATAGGTGTCCTCAGTTGGGCGGCGTGGTGGCCGCGTTGGCGCCTTGCGCGGTATGGGTATGGGTGTCGTCGACCCGCTTGCCGTTGGCGACGATCTGGCCGATCACATTGAGCGCGCCGGTGATGCGCGCGGCGCTGCCCTGGCCGCCGCTGCCGACCAGGCCGGCGACGTAGCTGAGCAGCCCCTTGACCAGCACCTGATCCGAGAACTCGGACACCGGCGCCACGACCTCGAAACCGCCTGGCGCCACGATCTTCACCTTCTGGCTGGCAGGGTCCAGCCGCAGAAAGGTCGAGCCGTCATCGCTGCGCAGCTCGGTGGCGCCGGTGTTGACCGACGGCAGCACGCGCGGCTGCGAGCGCACCCCCACGAAGACGAAGCCGTCGGACAGGTCGTGCATGCGCATTTCCGCCTGGTCCTGCACGCCGCCCGACTGCCACCAGGCGTCGATGCAGCGCGAGGCGAACACCACCAGGCATTCGTCGCCGGGCTTGACCGGAAAGGTCAGCGTGCAATTGCCGCCCGACGGAAAGTAGACGGGGCAATCGAGCAGCAGCGGCAGCGGCACGTGCTGCTGGCCGCCCGAGGGCGCCGTGACGCGCGCGCGGATCGCGGGCTGCGCCGAGCACGTCATCGCCACCGGATCGAAGTCCACGATCACGGCCGGCATGGCGGTCCAGGTTTCGGCCAGCGCGCCGCGCATACCGGCGCGCAAGCTGGCTTCCGGATCGTTCAAGCTTTCAAGTCGGTTCATGAGTCATCCTGCCTGGGTCATCTGAAACGCGCGCCGCCTACTTGACGACGTTGGCGGCCTTGCCATCGCCGCCGCCGGGGCCGGCCTGCCCGAGATCGCCCGGGTACAGCGTCGCGTCGGTGGCCACGCACAGCACGTCCGTGTACCAATCGCCGCCGCGCGTGTTGCCGCGATGCTCGACCACCATCACGTAGTAGTAGCCATCGCTGCTGATCTTGCGCTGCTCGCTGCGGTCGACTTCCGCCTCGGCCTTCTTGCCGCCGTCGCGCTTGGCGCCCGCCTTGGCCTGGAAGCCGTATTCGGCGATGCGGCTGTTGTCCAGGTGGATCAGCCCGCCGACGCGGATGCTGGGATTGAGCAGCATGCGCAGCTTGATGCCGTTCTCGGCCTGCTCGGGCATGCCGACCAGGCCGGTCTCGTGCGAGATGACCGGCACCGAACCGGGCATGTAGGCAGTCTCCGGCACGACGTTGACCTTGCCGTCCTGGATGCTCCACAGCGCGTTGGCGCTGCCGCAGACATCATTCATGTAGCTGCGCGCCATGCCGGACATCACCGTGCCGCGGATCGAGGCCTTGCCGTCCAGCTCGGGCGCGTAGCCCTGCTTGACCCCATAGGGGTTCATGGCCGAGCACAGCAGCCGCAGCTTGTCGGCCTTGGTCGCGCCCTTGGGCAGGGTGGTGTTCACCACGGCGAAGTTGTAGGCCTGGTCGCCATCGGCGGCGGTCAGGTTCAGCACGGTGTCGACGCCGCCGGACTTGCCCCATTTGGCGCGCACCAGATTGCCGTGGAAGATCACGCCGTAGTTGCCTTCGTAGCCGGCCTGCAGCACCACGCGGGTGAACTCCTTCTGCACCATGCTGGCGGTTTCGGCGCTGGCGTTCATCACCTTGATGGTCGCGGTGTTGGGCGAGCTGGCGTCGTTGCGCTTGATCTCGAAGCTGAAACTCAGTTCGGACAGGTCCAGCGCCTCTTCGCCGCCCACGATCAGCGAGACCTTGCGGCCCCACTGGCGCACGCCCGCCTCGTCCGCCACCGGATCGCCGTAGGTGGTGACGGGTTCCATCATCGGTATGTCGGCCATGTCATTCAGCCGCCCAGTAGAGATGGGAGCCGCGTCCCAGGTCGTTGAAGGTGGGTGCGTCGTCGGGCGATTCCGCGCCCTTGACCCACAGCCCGCCTGCAAAACCCAGATGACGATGCTGCGCCAGCAGGTCCAGCCCGGTCACCAGCGGCAGGCCCGACACCAGCGGTTTGCCCAGGTCGTCGGCCACGTCGAGGATCCAGCCGTCGCGGTATTGCAGCGTCAGCCGGTAATCCTCTCCGCCCAGCGAGATGGCGAACACCTGCGGGATCGGCGACAGCGGGATTTCGAAGTAGTTCATGGTCGTCTCCTAGGTCGAGGCCCGCGGGCCGTCGAATGGCGCGGCCACGGGCTTGGGCGACTTCGTGCCCAGGTTCTGCCTGTCGGCCGTCTTTTCCTTCTGCTGCTGGTGCGCGTAGGGCGGCAGCGAGGTGACGCGGGTCTGCGCCACGATCACCTCGCGCAGCTTGACGGTCACGAACAGCGCGCCCGAGCTGGCCAGGTTGTGCTCGACGCCCAGGCTCTCGATGAGCATGTTCACGTAGCGCCGGCGGCTGGTGACCACCTCGATCGGCTCGCGCGCTTCCTGCAGGCTCAGCAGCTGCGAATAGATCGCGGTCGCGTAGTCGTCGGCGGCAGCCTTGCCGTTGGCCACGTCCATCGCCCTGGCGCCCAGCAGCGCCTCGTAGGAAGCGTTGCTCCAGCCGCACTTCAGCGTCACGGTCAGCGGCTGCTTGTAGGCGTGGTCGCTGATCACCGAGTTGCCATAAGGGCCGGACTCGACCGGGTGGCTGGTGATGGACAGCGTGTCGTCGTAGGACTCGCTGGTGGTCGCCTGGATGAGGATGTCGCCGATGCGCTTGGACGACAGGCCGACCATGTCGGCCCCTTGGAAGTCGAGCTCGTTCACTCCATTGCTCCTCGCGTATTGCGGGCCAGGTCGCTGTTGACCCGGTTCTGCTCGTTGGCGACAGCGTTGCCGACGGCCAGCGGGTCGGATACGCCGTGCACGTTGATGGTGGTGTTGGCGTTCACGGTTGCCGAGGTGACGCCGGGTTGCGCCGGCGGCATTCCTGGCAGGCCCAGCAGGCCGGTGCCCGCCAAACCCGGCGCATAGCCTTGCCACGGTTCGATGCTGGCCGGGTTCAACATGCGGCTCAGTCGGTCGGCCGTCGGCGACGACGGATAGGGCGCGGTGCGCGCAGGTTCCGGCCCATCTGGCTTGACGTAGTACTGCATCACGCTGCCTTCAAGACCGTCCTGATCGGGATCGGCCGAACCGTCCAGGGGCAGGCCGTTGGCGCGCCGGTACTGAAGCTTCTTCAGCTCCAGCTGATCGTCTCCCAGTTCGCTCGGCATCAGCATCAGCGCCGCGCCGCCGCCGACACGGGTGCCAACCCGCGCGGCCTGGCCGGACAGTTCTCCCAGCGACGCCGACGCGCGTCCGAACCACGATGTGACCCTGGACCACAGCGACTCGGCGGTCTGCGCCACCGCCCTGCCGACGGCGCTCAGGCCATTGGCCACGAAGCTCCCCGCCTGCGTCGCGAACGTGCCCAGCCGGGCCCAGGCATTGGCGGCCATCTGACCGATGCCCGTCGCCATCGCCCTGCCCGACGACAGCAGGAAGTTGCCCATGCGGGAGAATGCCGAACGCATCGCGGCTCCAGCCCGCTCCGCCATCGGACCCAGGGCATCTTTCAACCGCGTCCACTGTTTCCCCAGGAACTCGGTCAAACCGGTTGCCTTCGACAAGGACGACAGCAGGCTGAACAGTCCCCTGATCACGCCGCCGCCACCGAGCAGCAACAGGCCGCCCAGCGCCAGCGTAAGTTGCGTGGAGAATCCGCCGGTCGCCTCGTCCAACCACTGAAACATGGAGATCAGTGGTCCCAGCCCGGACAGGATGGAGATGAAGAAATTTCCGACTTCGCCCAGACGTGTGCCCAACAGCGTGCCGTTTTCCTTCAGCCAGGTGGCGACGTTCTGCAGGAATGGTTCAAGCTTGTCGGCCATGGTCAGGAAGGCCTGCGCGAACACACTGTCCAGCTGGCGTCCGACCTCACGAACGGAAGTCATCACGCGATGAGCGCGTTCGCCGGCGGCGTCGACCTTGCTGCCTTCCAGGCCGGCATACGCGCTGTCGGCCTGTGCCGGGAACGCGGGGTTGCGCAGCGCCTCGATCACGGAGGCGTCAAGATTGAGCTGCTTGCCCAGCTCGTTCGCCTGCTTGCCATCGAGCTTCTGCAGCACATTGCTCAGCGCTCGCGCCAGATCGGCGGTGCTGCGTTGATTGCCTTCGTCATCATGCGTGCTGATGCCTTGGTTGCGCAGGGCTGCCGCGGCCTCGGGATCATCGCGCACGGAGCGATAGAGCGCCTGCACGCCATTGCGCATGGCTTCGGCCGACAGGCCGAATTCCTGCCCGGCCGCCTCCAGCGCGCGCAGCTCCCTGCCCGATGTGCCCGCCAGGCGCGCCGCCATGAACGCGTTTTCAAAGCGTTCGAGGCGGCTCTCGGCGAAGCTGACCACGGTATGGGCCCGGTCCACGAACGTCTGCAGCGCCTGCATCAGCTTCTCGGACCGGGACGGCTTGCCCTGGTCGCTGAGCTGGCCCAGCTGCGACATCAGCTGATCCATCTGCCCCTTGTCTATCTTGAAGGTCGCGGTTCCGCCCGCATCCACGGGCACGGAAATACTAGTCATTTTTCTCTGCCATGTAGCGGCGGTGCGCTTCCGCCTTGTTGTCTGCCCGGACCGACAAGGCGTCGTTCAGGAGCGCGATGTCGGCCAGGTCCAGCGTGCCGTCCTTGAGGGACTCGTACTTGCAGAGTCCCTCGAGGACCGGCGCCAGCAGCCAGTCCTCGCCGCCAGGCAGGCGCTTCAGCCAGCCTGTGTCGCCTCGGGGCTGCCGGTCTGGCTGGTAAGCAGCCCTTGAATAAAAGGCCCGAGGTTCTCGGTGATCACGCGCAGCGCCAGCGGCAGCATGACGGCCAGGTCGATGTCCTGGAACATCGGCACGCGCTGGCTGGCCGACCAGATGTTGGCCCAGCCGTGCTCCTGCTTGCGCTGCACCGCCTGCATGCAGGTGTCGAGCACGTACTCGGCGTCCTCGTCCTTCATCGCGGCCAGGCCATCGGCCAGGGGTTGGAGCACATCGGCCATGCCGCCCGGATCCTCGCTGATCCGCTTGCCGCCCGCCGCCAGGCGGACGAACACGGGGATCAGCGTGGGAACGATCGGGGCGATGCGGCGCGACATGTGGAACTGCTGCTTGGCGCTCAGTTTTCCGATGGAATACCGGTGGCCGTTCAGGTCGATTTCCAATGCCATGGCGCCGTGCTCAGTAAATGCCGAGGATCGTGTCGATCTTGGCCGCGTCGAAGGTCCACTTCACCGTGTCGCCGTCCTTCTTGTAGGACAGATCCGGCTTCTTGCTGAACGCGCACGAGCGGCAGGTGGTCACGTCGCCCGTCGACGGGTTGGTGACCGTGATCAGGTTCTTGCCCCACAGGCGGCTGTCCAGCGACTGAGCGTCGTACAGGGCCTGCAGCTGCGCGTTGACCGGCGAGGTCTTCAGGTAGGTCAGCGTCACGGTGCCGCTCTTGTCGGCGCGCAGGGTGTGCATGACTTCGCCGTCGGCGCCCACGGTCATGGCGCTCTTCTCGGCCTTGGCGGCGATGGCGATGCCCTCGTCGGCCACGCCCGAGCCATACCCCAGCGAGATTGCGCCGCCGGGACCGACGAGGCTGGCGCTGATATCAGCGAACGAATAGGTAGACATCTGCTGTGCTCCTGTTTAGCGATTGACCGTGACGAGGACGTCGACGGTGTGGATGGCGCCGGCTTCCTTGGCGGCGACCTGGAACGGAACGGCCTTGCGCGCCTCGCGGTCGGCTTGCGACTGCGTGGCGATGGCCGGGGCGTACACGTAGTAGCCCTTGGACAGCGGATCACCCTGCTTCAGCGCGCCGAAGCCCGCCGAGTTCCACACGCCCGGCGCCAGATAGCCGTTGTTGACCGCGGCTTCGCAGGCGGCCTCGATCACCGAGGCGATCAGCTGGTTGCCGGCGTCGGTCTGGGGCACCTTGGTGGGGCTGGTGTAGAGCAGGTTGTAGACGTCGGTCTGCACGCGGTTGCGGAACCAGATCGCGTTGTAGACCGAGTCGATGAAGATGCCGCTGGGCGTCACGCCGTACTGAATGATGGCCGTGTCGTTGTCGTAGTTGACGAACACGTTGCAGCGCTTGGCCGCCAGCGTGTCGGCCTGGCTGCTGCTCAGGGTCTCGGCGACGATGCCGGGCTCCTGCTTGTACATCAGCGTGATGGTGGTGTTGTTGGCGTTGAAGTTCACCGTCAGCATGCGGCCCAGCAGCGAGGCCACGGCGTAGGGGCTGGCGCTGGAGAACTGCACGATCGAGTACTTGTACTTCAGCGCCTTCAGGCGGCTGGCGATGTCGTCGGCGTTGGTCGGGTCCAGCACCTGCGGCGCCTGGGTCGACACGCCGTACAGGTGGCGCTGGTCGGCTTCGATCAGCTCGGCCACGGCCAGGTGCTGGGCGTCGGTCAGGCTGTCGGCGAAGGTCAGGCCCAGGAACTTGTTGGCGAAACGATCCAGGAACAGCGAGACGGCCGCCGCGGGCGTTTCGGCAACGATGCCGGCCACGGGCGCGGACGCCTTGGCGGCGCTCAGGCCCAGCATGTCCGACACGTCGGTGCCGGTGGCGGGCGCCGAGGCGTAGCCCAGCGTCGAGCTGGCGCCGGACGTGGTGGACGTGACGACGAACTGCGAGCCGTTCCATTGCACCGTGGTGCCGGCCAGCGCGGCGCCGATGATGGAGGCGACGCCGTTCAGGTTGGTCGCCGTGGAGAAGTCCAGGCCCGTGGCCGTCTTCTCGACGCCGTCGACGCTCAGCTTGAAGCCGCCGGCCTTGACGGCGGTCCAGACCGACATCTGCTTCTCGGCGGCCGACAGCACGGCGCCGCGCAGGGTGGCCGAGGTCGCGGCTTTGGCCCAGCGGCCGATGTAGAGCTGCGACGGCTGCGGCGTCTGCTGGAAGTACAGCAGCGCGGCGCGGTATTCCGGCGCCGTGATGCCGAAGTCCGCCGCGACGGCGTCGATGCCGCCATAGGAGCGCATGCGCTCGCCCGTGTCGATGACGGCGGACGAGCCCAGCAGCAGGGCGGTGTTGAGGTTGGCGCCCTGCGCCGCCAGCGGCGACATGTTGATCGTGACGTTGATCAGGCGCGATACCGGCAATCCATTAGCCATGGTGGTAGATCCCTTAATCTGCAAGGTAGTTGACGAAATCCGTCGACGACACGGACGCGGCATGCGTCGTGACTGGCGCCGACAGAAGATTCAGGACCGGATAGACGCGCTTCACTCTGCGCGCGAAGCGCAGGCTGATGTCGTACTGCCGAATCCACTGCTGATTCACTTGTTCGTGCCTGGCCTGGATGGGCCCCGCGCCGGTCACCGCCATGTCCTGCGCCTGCAGGGCTTCGCGGTTCTGCGGCACGGCCGAGCCGTCGCGCAGCTGCGCCGCGTGGCGCAGCGCGCGCGGGCCGATCATCGAGCACAGCACTTCGATGCTCTCGTGCCGAACAAGGGAATCAGTCCCCTCCCCGGCCGGATCGTGTGTCACGGCAGGAGCGGCGTCCGCGGCCTGTGACCGGATGTCCATGAGGCACCAGGTCTGGTCGGGCGCGGGCGGTTCCGCGCCGGCCGCCGGCCAGCGCGTACGAACCAGGTTGCTGGGCAGGCCGGACACGCCGGCGATATAGCCCTGGAACACGGCCTCCAGTTCGGCGTCTTCCAGGGGCGGAGACGCCTGCAGAGGCAACAGGTAGCCGCCGGTGGCGGAGTTATTCGCCATGCGCGGCTCCCGTCAGGGGACCGCTGGTGGCGGCCGGGCCAAGGCGGCGATACGCCCGCGACGCGGCCTGTGCATGCGGCTGCGGCATGATTCACTCCTGTAGCGTGACGGGCGGGACGCGCCCGGAAAGATTGGGCCGGCCCGAAGGCCGGTGGTGGGAATCCAGTTGCCTGGAGGCGGAAGGCCGGCTTTGCTGCGCGAAGAGCGCGGTGCCGCGTTGCATGTGCGTGCGGCCTGTGTGCGGCGGATTCCGGCTGTCGCCCACCGGGCTGCCGCCTCAAGCCGCCGGCTCGCGTGCCGGGGGGAGACGGGACCCGGAGCGAGCAGGAAATGGCGAGGCGGCAGGCCGCTGGACGGCGCCAAGCAAAACGCCCCGGCATTCCCTGCGCGGGAATATCCGGGGCGTAAAAAAACCCGCTTGCGCGGGTGGGTGTTCGGTTCGTCGGGCCGCTTGCGCAAGACGCAATGGCCCGGACGTATTGTCGCATCATTCGTCGCATCGGCAACGTGGAGGGTGTCGCACTCGGCGCGGCGTCGCCAGCGGTTCGCGGTGATCAAAGCGCGGCGGAAATGACGCCTGTCCAAGCAAGCGCAGGCCTGACACATCAAACAAAAAGCCCGCATCGGCGGGCTTTGGTTTCAGGCTTGCGGGCCGCTCGCGCAAGACGCAATGGCCCGGAGGAATTGTCGCATGATCAGTCGCAGGCGCAAGCTTGCTCGTGTCGCACCTCGCCCCAGGCGTAGGTCAGCGAATTGCGCGCGTACTCGATGCGCTGCACCTGGCCGCAATCCTGCAGCGCCTCGAGCACGCGCAGGATGGCCTGGCGCATGGCGTCGCGCTCGCGGCGCGCCAGCTCGCGGCCGCCAGAGGCGTCGCGCACCAGTTCGGCCATGCGCCACTCGCGGCCGGGAAAGGCCGACATCAGATCCAGCACTTCCTTCGCGTACTTCATTGGAAGGCCCTCCGCACCTGATCCTTCATGTGGCCGAGCGCGATCTTGTAGTAGACCGGGCTGATGTCCAGCCTGTCGCAGGCGCGCGTGATGCGCTCGCCCGCGGTCAGGCCGGCGTATTCGTGGCGGCGCGGATACTCGGCCTGCAGCACGCGCTGCTCGACGTGCGCCAGCGAGTCGTACAGCTTTTGCACCTTGCGCGCGTGGTCCATGTGCACCGGGATCGGCGCCGGCTCGTCGTCCGGGCCGGCCGGCGCGCGGTAGGCCCGTTCGGCCGAGATGCACTTGACGTTGGGATCGGGCTGCGGCCAGTCGCCCAGCCAGCACCAGCGCGACCAGTTCCACAGCTCGTCTTCGACCCAACGGGGATAACCCATATTGCGTTCCTTTTCCATGTTGCGTTCCTTCTTCATCTTGTTGTCCTTGCCGGCTTCCTGCCTGCGCCCTGTCTGCGCCCCGCGAGCCGCGCCTAGGCGGCCTGCCTGCGGTAGCTGGGCCAGTCGAAGATCAGCATGCGCCCGCCGCCTTCGCGCAGCCGGTCGACCACGCGTTCGCCCAGGTAGTCGGTGAGCGCGTCCTTGGCCAGGTTGCTGATCACGATGGTGGGCTTGAGCTGCTCGTAGCGGCCGTTGATGATTTCGAACAGGATCATCTTCTCGGTCTCGCTGCCGAACTGGACGCCCACTTCATCCAGGATCAGCAGGTCGGGCCGGATGAAGCCGGCCACCACCTGGGCCTCAGACTGGCCGCTGTCGCGGCGGTAGGTGTCCTTGACCCGGCGGATGGCGTTGATCACCGAGGTGAAGACCGCGATGCGGCCCTGCTCCATGAGGCGATGGGCGATGCCCACGGCCAGATGGGTCTTGCCCGCGCCGACGCCGCCGCAGAACACCAGGCTGGCGCCGGACTTCGCGGCCTCGGCGCCGAAGCCGTCGGCGTAGCGGCGGGCCAGTTCCAGCGCGCGCCGCGGGCCCTCGGCGTGCGGCGCGAAGTTGTCGAGCCGCTTGTCGGCGAAGCGCGCGGGAATGGCCGCGCGGCCTAGCAGGCTGTCGGCCACCTGGCGCCGGTGCGCCGATGTGGCCGCGGCGGCCTTGCCCGCATCTTCGCGGGCGATGCGCTCGCCGTTGCAGCGCGGGCAGCCCGCCCAGCCCGCCGGCATCTTCAGGTCCAGGAAATCGCCGTGGCGTTCGCAGGTCCTGGGTTCGGTGGGAAAACTAAAACGAGCCATCGGCCGCCACCCCGGCGCGGTAGTCCTGCTGTTCGAAGCGTGCATGCGCGTTCACCCTCGTGGTTGAAGCCTGGGCCTGGCGGCGTTCGAGGGACCGGTTCAGCCAGCCCACCACGAACGCGCCGATGCCGCGGCGTGTCTTGCGGTTCTGCGGTTTCGCGTCGAGCCAGGCGCGCATGCGCAGAAGCTCGGCGTCCACATTCAGTTCACGGTAGGCGGCTCTCCACTCGGCGGCCTGGGACTCGGTCACGGCGTACTCGGAGCCGTCTTTCAGCGCGAGCGCGATGACGGGAGGCGGAGCGGCCGGTCCGGCGCAAGCAGGGCTCGCCGCCGGAATGTTGTCTGGGTTGTCTGTTGGAAGGTTGTCTGTTGTTTGTCCGAATCCGGGACGATCGCTCTGTCCGGCAACGGGACGGTCTGGCGCGGTCGATTCGGACAAGGGTCCGTCTTGCGGACCCGTGCCGGTCCCGGACACGCCCGCGCGCCTGGCCGGCTGGCGCCACTGCGCCGGATCCCGGTTCAGGCCGACCACGCAGCCGTAGCGGCCGGGCCGCTTGCGGATGACGTTCAGGGCCGCCAGTTCGTTCAGCGCCGTGGTGACGTGCTGGCGCGACATCGCGCCGCACAGCGAGGCCAGCTGGGATGCGGACAAGTCGTCCTCCTGTTTGCCGTAGCCTTCGGTCTTGCGCAGTACCGCCAGCAGCACGCGCAGGGTCGTCAGCTTGAAAGGGAACGCGGTGATGGCGTCGTACAGCGAGTTCGGGATGCGGATATGGCCGGCCCGTTGCGGCTGGGACGCGGCCGCCGGATGGGAGTTCAGGGGAATCACATACCTCCTTGGTAGCGAATCGGACGCGTGGACCCGCGCCTGGGTAGCGCCGCCCCGCGCGGCGCGCGGCGCCGCTGACTGCGGTCGCCGCGAATAGCTCATTTGTAGAATCAATGGTAGCGACTCGCTACCGAAATTTCAATAGCGATTCGCTACTGTACTTTTGGGTAGCGTGTTGCTACCATCGCTACCACCATGGATATCCGCTCGATACGACTGAACAACCTCAAGTACGCGGTCCTGGAGGCCGGGGGCGTCGACCGCCTGGCCGAACGGGCCGGCGTCAGCCGCAAGTACCTGGACCAGATCCTCCAGGGCTTCCAGGGCAAGCGCGACAAGAACCCGCGCCGCGTCGGCGACGCCCTGGCCGGCAAGATCTCGCTGGGGCTGGGCCTGCACGACAGCTGGATGGACCAGCCCCACCCCGACCTCTGGCGCGCGCTGGGGGACGACGAACTGGCGGGCGAGTCCGCGGAAGTCCCGGCCGGGCGGCTGCTGTCCTTCAGCCATGCGCGGCTGGGCGGGCTGGTCCGCGACAACGTCCTGATTTCCCAATTCGATACCGGAGGCGCGATGGGCAATGGTCTGGAGCTGCGCGATCAGCCCGGCGTGATCCAGAGCTGGAACGTCAGCCCGGAATGGCTGCAAAAGAACGTCCGGGGCTTCTCGTCCCCGAAGAACCTGTGCATCGTCACGGGTTTCGGCGACTCGATGCGCCCCATGTTCAATCCCGGCGATCCCCTGATCGTGGACCGGGGCGTGCAGGCGGTCGAGTACGATGCGATCTATTTCTTCCGTGTGGGCAGCGAAGGCTTCATCAAGCGGCTGCAGCGCATCCCCACCGCCACCGGCCTGGTGGTCCGGGCCAAGTCCGAGAACACCAAGTACGACGCCTGGGACATCACCGAAGGCATGGATTTCGAGGTCTTCGGCCGCGTGCTGAAGGTCTGGCGCAGCGAGGATTTCTGACCCGATGACACAAACGACGAAGCGACTGGACGCGGCCGACCGGACCGTGCTGTTCTATGGCCTGCTGGCCGCGCTGCTGGGCCTGGGCCTGCATTTTGTCGCCATACACCGCTACCGGCCCTGGGATCAGCCCTTCACCATGGTGTTCCTGCTGCAGCTCGCCTGGCTCGCGCCGCTGGCCGGCGCGCTGCTGTCGGGCATGCGCAGCGGCGCGCGCTGGCTGATCGCGCTTGCCGCCTATGTGCTGGTACTGCCCCTGCTGGCCGCCTACGGACTGGGCTGGGACGCCAAAAACATGCTGGCCGTGGTCTCGGACAGCCAGCGTCCCATGCTGATCACCTTCCTGATCGGCGCGGCCGGCTTCGTGCTGCTGCCGCTGGTCCAGGAACTCGATCCGCGCCAGCCTCAATGGAATTATCCCGCGGTGTTCCGCGCCGCGTGGCGCAACACGGTGCACCTGGCGCTGGCCGTCTGCCTGTCGATCAGCGTGTTCGTGCTGCTGTGGATCGCCGGCATGATGTTCCGCATGATCGGCATCAATACCGTGCTGGACGTGCTCGGCCACGCGCGCTTCCACATCGCCGCCTGGCCCATCGTGCTGGCCGTCAGCCTGGTCGGCGTGCGCCGCCGTCCGCAGATCGCCGACACGTTGCGGCGTTCATGGCTCACGCTGAACGCCTGGCTGCTGCCGCTGGTGGCGCTGGTGGGGCTGGCGTTCACCATCGCGCTGGCGGCGCGCATGGCGCTCGGCTTCGAGGCCGTCAAGCTGTCGGCCGGCGCGCTCATCGCCTTCTGCGCGCTGTGGATCAAGCTGATCAACGCAGCCTGGCAGGACAGCCCCGGGGCCGCGCCGTTCGGCCAGGGCCTGTCCAGAACGCTGCGCCTGGCCATGCTCTGCCTGCTGCCGCTGGCCGCCGTGGCGCTGTACGGCCTGGGCCTGCGGGTCGGGCAGTACGGCTGGACCATTCCCCGCGTCTGGGCGCTCTATTGCGGCGGCCTGCTGGCGCTGTACGCGCTGGGCTACGCCT
The DNA here is from genome assembly GCF_059760925.1 of Achromobacter sp. 1011791174. Classification (NCBI taxonomy): domain Bacteria; kingdom Pseudomonadati; phylum Pseudomonadota; class Betaproteobacteria; order Burkholderiales; family Alcaligenaceae; genus Achromobacter; species Achromobacter sp. 1011791174. The sequence goes on along the minus strand of NZ_JCBANH010000060.1, from coordinate 23,391 downwards.
GGGCCGCGCTGCGGCCCGCGGGCTTCTACGGCACGCTGGCGACGACCAACCTCGTGGCCGCCTTCGCCACGCTGGTCCTGCTGGCGCTGGTGCAGACGCCCGTGGCCGACCCGCGCCGCATCGCCGCGCAAAGCCAGCTGCAGGGCCTGCTGGACGGCCGCCTGGAACCGCGCGAATACCGCTACAGCAGCATGCGCAACGACCACGGCCGCTGGGGGCGCGATGCCCTGCGCCAGCTGGCCGACGGCGCCGCCAGCAAGCGCGATCCGCGCATCGCGCAGGCGGCGGCGAGCGCGCTGACAGGCAAGTATTACTCCTGGGACGAACCCAAGACCGACCTGATCGCCGCGTCGCCCACCTTTGACACCGTGCCCGCCGGACGGCAGGCGCCGGACGGCTGGTGGAAATTCCTCGTGCAGCAGAATCCCTACGTGGCGCAGACTTGCGCGACGGCGAGCACAACGCCGCCCGCGACCGTCAAGCAATACGAGCGAGACGCGCCGTGCCTGCTGCTGTTCGTGGACCTGTCCGGCAGCGGCCAGGAAGATCTGGTCCTGTTCACGCGCGTCTACACGGCCGACAACAAGTACGCCACCCAAGGTTCGCCGCAAGCGTACCGCCGCAAGACGGACGGTGGCTGGCAGCATCTGGGCAGGCTGGAAACGCCACCGGACGCAAAGCGGGCCAGCGGCACCGAAACGCAATGGGCGCTGGACGGCGGCCAGATCCGCACCGAGGCCCCCAAGGAGCGCGACCTGATCATCGGCGACTTCCGCCTGCAGCTGCGCTAGAAGGGGCCAGGGGCGCCGCCGCGGCGCCCGGCCTCAATGGCTGGCCGGGTTGCCTGCATCGCAGGCGGCGGCCCTGCCCCGGTCCGCGATACGCCTACGCGTCTTCCAGGTCCGGCGTGCCGGGGAACTGGCTGCTCAGCAGCGCCAACGCGCCCTTCTCGGCCAGCGCGGCGTTCGGGTACACGTTCCTGGTGTCTTCCAGCGGCGGAAAGCCCAGCACCCGCACGCGGACGTGATAGCCCTCGGGGGTTTCGGCGAACTCGATGTCGAAATTGCGCTCTTCGATCCAGCCGGACCGTTGCGGTTTCCATTCCATGACGATGCGCTCCCTATCGATGCTGCCGGCCATCGCGGCCATGGCCGGCCCGGTTCCGTGGCGAAGACGGAACAAGGCCTGCCGGGCCCGGCTCGAAGACGCTATTCCTGCTGGGTCGGCGCCTCTGCCGGCCGCGCCGCCGGCTCTTCCGGCGCGGGCGCGAACAGGTCCCAGCACGCCATGAACAAGGCGGCGATCAAGGGACCGATGACGAAACCGTTCAGGCCGAACAAGGCCATGCCGCCCAGCGTGGAGATCAGCACGGCGTAGTCCGGCATCTTGGTGTCCTTGCCGACCAGGACCGGGCGCAGGATGTTGTCCACCATGCCGATGACCAGCACGCCGAACAGAATCAGCACCACGCCCTTGACCGTCGCGCCGGTCAAGAGGAAATAGATCGCCACCGGCGCCCAGATCAGGCCCGCGCCCACCGCCGGCAGCAGCGACAGGAAGGCCATGATCACGCCCCACAGCATGGCGCCCTGGATGCCCAGGATCGAGAACATGATCCCGCCCAACGCACCCTGCGACGCGGCCACGGCGATGTTGCCCTTGACGGTCGCGCGCACCACGGTGGTGAACTTGAGCAGCAGGTGATGCTTGTGGGTCTCGCTCAGCGGAATGGCGCGGCTGATGCGCGCCGACAGGCGGGGCCCGTCGCGCAGCAGGAAGAACAGCAGGTACAGCATGATGCCGAAGCTGATCACGAACTGGAACGTGTCCTGCCCGATGCTCAGCGCCTGCGTCGCCAGGAACTGGCTGACCTGCATCGCGCCGGCGCTGAGTTTTTCCTGCAGGCTGGGGATGTCCGCCAGGTCGAAGCGCGCCAGGAGGTCATGCACCGACGGCGGCAGCGCCTCCATGGCCTGCTGGAAATAGGCGCCGAAATTCAGCTGCCCGGACTTGATGCTCTGGTAGAGATTGGCGCCTTCGCGCACCAGCGAGCCGCTGATGAAGGCGACCGGCATGATCACCAGCAGCAGGACCAGCAGCAAGGTGATCAGCGCCGCCATGTTGCGCCGGCCGCCCAGGCGCGCGCTCAACCGCCGCTGCAGCGGCGCGAAGATGATGGCGAGGATGGCGCCCCAGAACACCGCGCCGTAGAACGGCCACAGCAGCCAGGCGAACGCGAGGGTGACGCCGGCCAGCAGAAGCAGGAAGACGCGGTAGTGCAGGCTGGAGGATTGGCTCATGGTCGATCCCTGTTGCGGCTGGCGCCGCGAGAAACGCATTGTACAAAGCCGGTGTCGCAGCGCCCGCTGGCGGTCCGGTCTGGTTGGGCCCGGAAGCGCTAGCGCCGAACCGCCGCGGGCGCCGCCGCGGACCCGGCCGCAGGCGCCGACACCACACCCGTCGCAGGCGTCGACGCCGCCCCGGCCGAGGGCGTCGCCGCCGGATCCGTCAGGCTCGGACCCACCGCCCGACGGATCTGTTCCCGAGCCCGCTCCAGATCGTCCGATTGCGCGTTCAGGCCTTGCAGGCGCAGGTTCAGCGCCTGTTGCAGCGAAGGCGTGGCCACGCGCGCCTGGCCCCCGGCCAGTTCGATGCCCGCAGCGTTCGCCGCCACGAAATCGGCGATGGCCAGCGCGTCGCGCGCCACGGCATCCAGCGTGTCGGCCGCGGCCAGCAGCTCGTTGGCGGGGGCGGTCAGGGATTCGTCGTACACGCCGTCATAGGCGGGCGCCAGATCGGGCGGCAGTTCCAGCGAGGAACGGGCCTTGTCCGCCCGCGCGCGCGCCTCGCGCACGGCCGCGACATTGGCCTGCAGCGTCTTGCGGGCCAGCGTCAGCGCGTCACGGCGCGCGACGATATCGCCGACCGAGCGCAGCGTCTCGGTGGCCAGCACCTCGCGCAGCGGCTGCGCGGCCTTGCGCAGCTCGGCCTGGTAGTCCGACATGATGCCGTAGGCTTGCGCGTAATCGCCCAGCGCCTGCCGTTCTTCCTTGCTCAGAGACGGCAGGGCGACCGGTCCGCCGGCGGCGGCCTCGCTGCGGCTCTGCAGCAGCGCGATGAAGGCGGCGCGCGCCTCGGGCTCGCGATTGCCGCAGGCGCCCAGCAGCAGCGCCAACGCCGCGACCAGGCCTATCAGGCATATACGCAGCCAAGCCATGCCTACCCTCCTATTCCGCATGCCGAACCAGGCAATCCGCGCCGCCAGTGGCCGCGCATGGCCTCATGCCTTGCCGCGCGGCCTGCGACTCTACGTGACACCAATTATCCCGAAGCCCCGACCCACCGCCGGCGGCAGGCGGAATTTGTTGCCATCGAAGCGATATGACACAGGCCCGCGCCGCTCATGGCCGCAGGTCATGCGCCATCGCCACCCGCCGCGCGGGATCGAAGCCCGCCGCGGCCTCTTCGTCCAGCCGGGCCCGCAGGCCCGGACCATGGCGCCCGGGCTCCAGCTCGGAGAAACCCCGGCGTCGATAGTACGGCCCGTTCCAGGACAATTCGCGGTCGGTGGTCAGCAACAGGGAGGCGTAGCCGCAATCGCGGGCGTGCGCGATCACCGCCGCCAGCAGCGCCGAGCCCAGCCCGCGCCCCTGCTGCGGCAAGGCCACCGACATTTCCAGCAGGAACAACGACCCATCCATGGGTTCGGCCAGCGCGAACCCGCCCGGCTGGCCGTCGGCCTCGGCTACCCATAGCAGCCCGGCGGCCTGCGCCTGGCGCAGGACATCCGCGGGCAAGGTATCGCCCTCGACGGCCCAGCGCATGGGCGTGCCGGCGAAACGCGCGGCAGCCGAGCGCTCGATGGCGGCAAGGCTGGGAATATCGGCAAGAAGAGCGGGTCGGACGATCATGGGGCACAGAGTATGCCGCAAAGCACGGCCGCCTGCCGGCGCGGACGGCGCGGGCCAACCGGCGGCAGCCGCGCATCCCCTACAATCATCGGCTTCCGGCCCCGGCGGCCGCATCGACCCGCATTCACCCATGAGCTCGAACACTTCCTCCGACTGGGGCTTCGCCCAGCCCGATTGTCGCGGCGCGGCCGCCCTGCTGTTCTTCATGAACGACCTGGCCCGCGTGGTCAACCAGTACCTGGGCGACGGCCGGCTGTCAGAGGAAGCGCTGGCGGACGCGCAGAAGGCGGTGGACGCGTTGCTGGCGCGCTACGTCGAGATCCAGGCCGCGCCCGAGGCGTTCGACGGCGAAGCGATCGGGCTGGCCCTGGAAACCCAGCAGCTGCCCGACGGCTCGACCGCCGCGCACGTGGCGCTGCGCATGTCGCCGCGACTGGAAGGCCTGATCATCGAGGCGCAGCGTCAGGCGAGCCCGACGACGCATTGACCGGGAGAGTCCGGTCCTTTCGCTGCGATTCGCCCCAAGCTCTTGATTTTCATCGAAAGTTGGGATATAATCATTTGTTGCCTACGTTCTTCTAAATAAAAAAGGCAACCGGCAGGACCGGATCCAGGGCACTGAATCCCAAGCATGCGGCCAAAGCACAAGCAAAGCACAAAGCTCGCCGCGCAAAACCTGCGACGCGCCGGCTGATGGCAAAAGCACATGGCAAAAGCGCGTGGCTTAGCGCATACGACAGCGGAAAGCCAACCCGGATCCGGAACGCACTCGAAAGCCAACCCAATGGCGACGGCTGCATCCATTCCGGGCAGACGAGCGTAGGCCCGGATCCACATGCCGCGTAAAGCCCGCGACAGGCCGGAAAGAAGAACAAGCACGACGGGCCGGAATCTTCCGGACCAGAAAAGAACGGACCAAGACCGGTTCCTTTCGGCCCGCCCGCCGCCTTGAGCGGCACATCCCTGCGCTTGCCGGCCCGGCCCTTGCCCAGCCTTGCGCAAGCCACATGGCGCCACGGCGCTCGACGATCGGACACCTTGTCGTGCCGGCCCGACAGCAGCAACGCGGCGCATTCCGCGCCCCGCTGGAAAACCGCCAGTCCGGTTTTCCACCCTCGGGGATTCTGGGAGTACATCCCGGACCAACCGGGACGGCCCAAGCCGCCCAGCAACGCCCATGCCGCGTACGCGCCCGCCGGCCCATTGCCGGATGCCGCGTCCCGCCTCAGGGTGCGCAACGCCGGAGACTGCGCCGGCGCGCGCGAACCGCCTTGCTCCTGCGCGCCATGATCCGGCGCAATACAGGCGTCATGGCAATGCCTTAGTGTCTGTCCTGGGATCCGACGCGAAACGTCGCGATCGGGCCAATGACGCCACGGCGCGGAAATATTGAATCCGCGCGGCGCCATGGCCAGGCCGGACACCGCTTTTTCCATAACAAGAACTTCAAAGAGAACACCCTATGAATACTCGCTTCACCACCTCGGACCTGGTCCGACGCCCGGCCCACACGCAGCTGGACGACATGCCGATCCACATCGGCGACATCGTGTACCTGCAACCGGCCAATGGCCCGGCGATCCGCGCCGCGGTCATCTTCAACGCGCCCATCGACGGCATGACGACCTACACGACGGAAGTCCTGCCGGCCGGCGCGGCGCAGAAGACGCCCGCCCAGCGCATCCGCTTCCGCCACGAGCACGTGCATCGCATCGAGTCCGTCCGCCGCGCGGCCTGAGTCCGCGCAAACACCGCCGCCCGCCCGGGCGGCGGCCTGATTTCCGCGTGATACAGTCGCAGCAGCTTTTTTTCTCGCGGATCCGACCATGCAGAACAACCGCCAAGCCGTCCTGATCTGGGACCTCCCCACCCGACTGTTCCACTGGGCGCTGGTCGTCTGTATCGTGGGCGCGTTCGTCACCGTCAAGCTCGGCGGACTCTACATGGACTGGCACATACGCTTCGGCTGCGCGACGCTGGGCCTGCTCCTGTTCCGCCTCATCTGGGGCTTCATCGGCCCGCGCTATGCGCGTTTCAGCCAGTTCCTGCGCGGCCCCGCGGCCGTGGCCCGCTACCTGAAAGGGGCCGCCGCGCCCGCCGGGCACAATCCGCTGGGGGCGCTGTCGGTGCTGGCGCTGCTGCTGGTGCTGGGCTTCCAGGCGGTCAGCGGCCTGTTCACCTCCGACGACATCATGGTGCAAGGGCCGCTGTACGGCCACGTCGCCGAAGCCACTGCCGGCGCAATGACGTCCTGGCACAAGCTCAACGAGTGGGTCATCATCGGACTGGTCGCGCTGCACCTGCTGGCCGTGGCCTGGTATGCGCTGGTGCGCCGCAAGCGCCTGGTGCGCGCCATCATCACCGGCAAGGCCGATGCCAGGGACGTGCCGCCCGGCACGCCACCGGCCGACAATGGCGCCGCCGTCTGGCTGCGCGCGCTGCTGCTGGCGGCCATGGTGACCGGATTGGTGCTGTGGATCCGCTCGCTTGAGATCGTCGCGGACATGTCGTTCTCCTGAGCCGCTCAGACGCCACGACGACATACAAAACACAGAGCAAGCCGCCCGGATGATCCGGGCGGCTTTTTCATTGCGGGCGGCGCGCAATGAAAAACACCCCCGAGGCGCGCGGCCTGGGGGCGTTGCATCGACACGGGCGTGAGGCCCGCGACGGCTTACTTCTTCTTGCGGTACGCGTCGTGGCAAGCCTTGCAGCTCGCGCCCACGTCGCCGAAGGCGGCGCGCAGCTTGTCCAGGTCGCCGGCGTCGGCGGCGGCCGAGAGCTTGACGATGTTGTCCTGGAAGGCCTGCTGCTTCTGCTTGAAGCCGGCGGCATCGCTCCAGATCTCGGGACGGGCGTCGCCGCCTTCCGTGCCCGCGCCGAAGGCCGTCCACGGCAGCGCCGACAGGGTCTTCAGGACTTCGACGTTGGCCTTGATCTGCGCGGCATCGTAGGGCGCCTGGCCCTTGATCACCGGCGTCATGCGACCGAAGTGCGAGGCCATCAGCGAAAGCGCCGACTGGCGGTACTTGACCGCGTCCTCGGGCTTGGCGAACTGCGCCTGGGCGGACGTGGCCAGCAGCGGGCCCACGGTCATACAGGCCAGCGCGGCGAGCATGGACAACTTCTTCATAACAATCTCCCGTGAATGAAACAAGAATGCCGCGCGCCCCGCGCGCGGCGGACGGACTCGGATCAGACCGAGCGCGCCAGCTGCGCCGCCAGACCGATATAGGAACGCGGCGTCATGGCCAGCAGTCGGACCTTGGGTTCTTCGGGTAGTTCCAGGCCCTGGATGAATTCACGCAGGGCCTGCTCGGTGATGCCCTTGCCGCGCGTCAGCGCCTTGAGCTGCTCGTAGGGCTGGGGCAGGCCATAGCGGCGCATCACGGTCTGCACCGGCTCGGCCAGGACTTCCCAGCAGGCGTCGATGTCGGCGTCGATGGCGGCGGCGTTCACTTCCAGCTTGCCCAGGCCGCGCATGCAGGCGTCCCAGGCAACCAGGCAGTAACCCAGGCCCACGCCCAGGTTGCGCAGCACGGTGGAGTCGGTCAGGTCGCGCTGCCAGCGGGAGATCGGCAGCTTGTCGGCCAGGTGGCGCAGCACGGCGTTGGCCAGGCCCAGGTTGCCTTCGGAGTTCTCGAAGTCGATCGGGTTGACCTTGTGCGGCATGGTCGACGAGCCGACCTCGCCTTCCTTCAGGCGCTGCTTGAAGTAGCCCAGCGCCACATAGCCCCAGATGTCGCGGTCCAGGTCCAGCACGATGATGTTGGCGCGGACCACGGCGTCGAACAGCGCCGACATCCAGTCGTGCGGCTCGATCTGGATGGTGTGGCGGTTCTGGGTCAGGCCCAGGCCGGCCAGCACTTTCTGGCTGAACGCGGGCCAGTCGATCTCGGGATAGGCCGACAGGTGGGCGTTGTAGTTGCCGGTGGCGCCGTTGAGCTTGGCGAGCGGCTCGACGGCCTCGACGGCGGCGATGGCGCGATTCAGGCGCGCGGCCACGTTGGCGAATTCCTTGCCCAGCGTGGTCGGGCTGGCCGGCTGGCCATGCGTGCGCGACAGCATGGGCTGGTCGGCCTGGGCCACGGCCATCTCGTTGAGCTTGGCGGCGATCTCGCGCAGGCGCGGCAGCACCACCTGGTCGCGCGCGCGGGTCAGCATGAGCGCGTGCGAGGTATTGTTGATGTCTTCCGAGGTGCAGGCGAAGTGGATGAATTCGGCGGCGCGGGCCAGCTCGGCGTCGTCGGCGACCTTTTCCTTCATCCAGTACTCGACGGCCTTGACGTCATGGTTGGTGACGCGCTCGATGTCCTTGATGCGGGCGGCGTCGGCCTCGGAGAAGCCTTCCACCAGCTGACGCAGGCGCTGGCGCGCGCCCTCGGAGAAGGCGGGCAGCTCGGGCAGGCCGGCGTCGGACAGGGCCACCAGCCAGGCAGCCTCGACCTCGACGCGGTGGGCCATGAAGCCGGCTTCGGACAGCAGGCCGCGCAGCGCGTCGCCCCGGGATGCGTAGCGGCCATCCAATGGCGAAAGGGCGTTGAGTTGGCTAAGCTGGTCGGCGATCTGCATGGTCTGTGAGGGAAAAAGCGACAGAGGGGAAAACCCGGCGATTTTATCATCCGGGACGCGTCCACATTGTGGCAAACTGGCTGGCATCCGGCCGCGGCGGGCCGCCGTCATGCGGCCTGCTATACTTCGGCCGCTTTCCGACTCCGCTTGTGACTCCATGAAACTGATCGGCTCGCTTACCAGTCCTTACGTGCGCAAAGTGCGTATCGTCATGGCCGAGAAAAAGCTGGACTACCGGCTTGAAATCGAAAACGTCTGGTCCGCCGACACGCAGATCCAAACGTACAACCCCCTGGGCAAGGTGCCTTGCCTGGTCATGGAAGACGGCGGCGCCCTGTTCGATTCGCGCGTCATCGTCGAGTACGTGGACACGCTTTCGCCCGTCGCCCGCCTGATCCCGAAACCGGGACGCGACCGCGCGGCCGTGAAGTGCTGGGAAGCCATCGCCGACGGCCTGCTGGACGCCTGCGTCACCATCGTCAAGGAAAAGCAGCGCCCCGAGGCGCAACGCAGCCAGGAATGGATTGACCGCCAGTACGGCAAGATCCACGCCAGCCTGGACGCCATGGACAAGAGCCTGGGCGAGAACGCCCATTGCATGGGCATCAACTACAGCCTGGCCGACATCGCCGTGGGCTGCGCGCTGGGCTATCTGGACCTGCGCTTCGCCGAACTGGACTGGCGCACTGGCCATCCCAACCTGGCACGCCTGTACGACAAGCTGGCGCAGCGCCAATCCTTCGTGGATACAGTACCCCAGGCTTAACCCACCCCCGCAGCGCTACGCGCTTCCCCCTCAAGGGGGCGTCGCTGCGGACCGGAGGGCGGAACCCACCCCCGAAGCGCTGCGCGCTCCCCCTCAAGGGGGCGTCGCTGCGGACCGGCAAAGCCGGCTCCGCGCGACCCCACTAGCACATACGGCTTGCCTTCGTCTTTCAGCCGCTGAACGCCTGCCCCGCCTTGAACAGCATGTACGCCGACAGCGCGAACAGCAGGCAGGCGAACACCTTCTTCAGCGTGGCCACCGGCAGGCGATGCGCCATGCGCGCGCCCAGCGGCGCGGTCAGCACGCTGGCGCAGACCAGCGCGATCAGCGCCGGCCAGTAGATATAGCCCAGCATGCCCGGACGCGAGACGGACTCATTCAGGCCCGACACCACATAGCCCGCGCTATTGGCCAGCGCGATGGGAAAGCCCAGCGCCGCCGAGGTGGACACGGCGTTGTGCAGGGCCACGTTGCACCAGACCATGAAGGGCACGGACAGGAAGCCGCCGCCGGCGCCCACCAGGCCCGACAGGAAACCGATGCCCACGCCGGCCGCGCTGGTGCCCGCGACGCCGGGCATCTGGCGGCTGGGCTTGGGTTTCTTGTTGCGCAGCATGCTCCAGCCGGAATAGCCCACGAACAGCGCGAAGAACAGCGACAGCCAGTGCGAGCTGAGCGCGGCGAACACCGCGCCGCCCGACAGCAGGCCGCCAATGATGATGCCCGGCGCCATCGCGGCGACGATGCCCCATTTGATGGTGCCGCGCTGCTGGTGCGCGCGCACGCTGGAGATCGAGGTGAACAGGATCGAGGTCATGGACGTGGCGATGGCCGCGTGCACCACCAGGTCGGCCGGCATGCCCTTCCAGCTGAACAGCATGGTCAGGAACGGCACCAGCACCATGCCTCCGCCTATGCCGAGCAAACCCGCCGCGAAGCCCGCCGCCGCGCCCAGCGCCAGCAGGCAGATCACCATCGTCACATCCACGTCTCTCTCCCCTTTTTGATGTCATGAACAAGGCCCCGCGCGGGGGCCTTGGTGTGTTGCGCGGTCAAGCCGCGCGCCGGGCCGGCCTCTGCGGGCCGACCGTCAGCTAGGCAATGATACCCCCGCCCAGGCAGATATCGCCGTCATACAGCACGGCGGACTGGCCCGGCGTGACGGCCCATTGCGCTTGCGGAAACACCAGCGAGAAGCGGCCGTCGGCGGCGTCCTCCAGCCGGCAGGCCGCGTCGGCCTGGCGGTAGCGGGTCTTGGCGCCATAGCCGCGCGCCTCGGGCGGGCGGCCCGCCACCCAGCTGGCGTCCTGCGCCTGCAGGCGGTTCGACAACAGCCAGGGATGGTCGTGACCCTGCACCACATAGAGCCGGTTGCGCTCCAGGTCCTTGCGCGCCACGTACCAGGCCTCGGCGGTGCCGTCCTCGCGCTGCTTGCCCTTGACGCCGCCCACGCCCAGGCCCTTGCGCTGGCCCAGCGTGTAGAACGACAGGCCTTCGTGGCGGCCCACCTTCTGGCCTTCCGGCGTCAGGATCGGACCCGGCTCGGTCGGCAGATAGCGATTCAGGAACTCGCGGAACGGCCGCTCGCCGATGAAGCAGATGCCGGTGGAATCCTTCTTGGCCGCGTTGTGCAGGCCGATCTCGTGCGCGATGCGGCGCACCTCGGTCTTGTGGATCTCGCCCAGGGGAAACAGCGTGCGCGACAACTGCGCCTGGTTCAGGCGGTGCAGGAAGTAGCTCTGGTCCTTGGACCCGTCCAGCGCCTTGAGCAGCTGGAACTCGCTGCCGCCGCCGGCCACCGGCACCTCGCGCACGCGCGCGTAGTGGCCGGTGGCGATGTGCTCGGCGCCCAGCGCCATGGCGTGGTCCAGGAAGGCCTTGAACTTGATCTCGGCATTGCACAGCACGTCGGGATTGGGCGTGCGGCCGGCGGAATACTCGCGCAGGAACTCGGCGAAGACGCGGTCCTTGTATTCGGCGGCGAAATTGACGTATTCGAATTCCACGCCGACCAGATCGGCGACGCTGGCCGCGTCCAGCAGATCCTGGCGGGTGGAGCAGTATTCGGAATCGTCGTCGTCTTCCCAGTTCTTCATGAACAGGCCGACGACCTCGTAGCCTTGCTGCTTGAGCAGCCAGGCGGTGACCGAAGAATCGACCCCGCCGGACATGCCGACGACAACGCGGCCTTTCTTGGTGGATGTTTGGCTCATGATGCGATCATTTTAGTGCGTCGGCCGCGGCTTCCTCGTCGGGCCTGGGCTCGGCGGCGCGGGAGACTTCCATCAGCCAGGCGCGGAACGCCTGCAGCGTCGGCAGGCTGGCTTTCTGTTCGGGATAGCACAGGTAATAGCCCATGCGCGCCCGGATCGGCAGCTCCACGGCGACCGACAGCCGGCCGTCGCGCAGTTCATCCTCGACCAGGCAGCGCGGGATCAACGCCACGCCGAAACCGGCGGCGGCGGCCTGCGACAGCAGCGCGTACTGGTCGAAGCGGCCTCCCTCCAGGCTGCGGCGGGTGTCGCAGCCTGCCTGCTCGAACCAGTCGCGCCAGCCATCCAGCGCGGACGTGTGGTGCAGGAGCGGATAGGCCAGCAGGTCTTCGGGGGCGGCGCAGCCGCCGGGTATCAGCCTGGGGCTGTACACGGGCACGATGTCCCGGCCCACGATGTAGTCGGCGCCGCTGCCGGGCCACAGGCCCTCGCCGAAGCGCACGGCGGCGTCCAGCTCGGGGGCGGAGAAATCGTAGCCCTGGCGGTGCGGCAGGAATTCGACGTGGATGTCCGGGCGCTGGCGCATGAAGGCCGTCAGGCGCGGGATCAGCCAGCGCGCGCCGAATGTGGGCATACAGGTCAGGTTCAGCGTGCCGCCGCGCCCCTGGTGCGCGATCAGTTCCACCGTGGCCGCCTCGATCTGCCCCAGGCCGGCCTGGATCTTGGCCAGGTAGGCGCGTCCGGCCTCGGTCAAGACCAGGCCTTGCCTGATGCGCAGGAATAGTTCGACGCCGACGAAGGCCTCCAGATGCTTGACCTGCTTGCTGACGGCGCCTTGCGTGACGCAAAGCTCCTGGGCGGCGCGGGTGAAGCTGGAATGCCGGGCGGCCACTTCAAAAGCCTGCAGATCGGTCAGGGACGGGCAGAAACGCCGCATGCGTGAAGCTCCCGCGACGGGCGCGGGCTCCTTGCCCGCCAGGGGGCATGTCGCCTCGGGATCCACGGCCCGCAGTAAAAAGGGGACGCGCTCCGGAAAGAGGCATGAAAAAAAGTCATAGATTACGGAGAAACTTTCGTTTGCGCAAACCGCCCCCGAAAGAAAGAATCGTTTGTCTGGCGGATGCGTTTTCGCATCCGCCTTCCAATTTTGTACAAGGGGAAACCATGCAACGCCGTAACGTAGTCCTGGGCCTGTGTGTCGCCGCCGCGACCCTGGCCGCTCCGCTGGCCTCGGGCATCGCCCATGCCCAGGATGCCTATCCCAGCAAGCCCGTGCGCCTGATCGTGCCCTTCCCGCCCGGCGGCACCACCGACATCGTCGGCCGCCTGTACGCCGACAAGCTCGGCAAGGAACTGGGCCAGACCGTGGTGGTGGAAAACCGTGGGGGCGCCGGCGGCTCGATCGGCAGCGCCTTTGTTGCCAGCAGCGCGCCGGACGGCTATACCTTGGGAATCGCCACCGTCAGCACGCACGGCATCAACCCGGCCATCTACCCGAACCTGCCGTTCGATGGCGAGAAGGACTTCACGCCCGTCTCGAACCTGGCCGCCGTGCCCAACATCATGACCGTCAACCCGAAAGTCCCGGCCAGGAACATCGCCGACTTCATCAAGCTGGCCAAGAGCGAACCCGGCAAGCTGACCTATGCGTCGGCCGGCAACGGCTCGGTCTCGCACATGATGGGCGAGCTGTTCAAGATGGCCTCGGGCGCCAACCTGATGCACGTGCCCTACCGTGGCGTCGGTCCGGCGCTGAACGACGCGCTGGCCGGCCAGGTGGACGTGCTGTACGACAACCTGCCCTCGACGCTGCCGCACGCGCAATCCGGCCGCCTGGTGCCGCTGGCCGTGGCCTGGCCCAAGCGCGTGGCCAGCCTGCCCGACGTGCCCACCTTCGCCGAGGCCGGCCTGCCGGCGGTGAACGATGCCTCCTGGTTCGGCCTGGTCGCGCCGGCCAAGCTGCCCCAGCCGGTGCTGGACAAGCTCAATGCCGCCGTGCGCAAGGTCAGCGCCGATCCGGACGTCAAGGCCAAGCTCGAAGCGCTGGGCGCCGCGCCCGCCGCCAACTCCCCGGCCGAATTCGCCGCGCAGATCTCGGCCGAGATCGCCAAGAACAAGCGCATCGCCAAAGAAGCCAACGTGAAGATCGACTGAGCCCGTCACACGGCCTGCGGTCTTCGGCCCCCGCCGCCCCGTCTCGCGCCGGGCGCGGGGGTCTCCGATCAACGAACCTGAAACCCCTTATGCGATTTACCCAACCCCTGTCCTACCGGCTGGACCTTCCGCCCCGCTATCCCGAATCGGATCCCTCGGCCCCGCTCGTGCTGGACTCCCCGCACAGCGGCACGGCCTACCCTCCCGACTTCGCCGCCGCGGCCGACTACGGGGCATTGCGCACCGCCGAGGACACCTGGGTTGACGATCTGTGGAGCGACGCCGTGGACATGGGCGCGCCGCTGCTGGCGGCGACCTTTCCGCGCGCCTATATCGACGCCAACCGCGCGCCCGACGAGATCGACGAACTGCTGCTGGACCGCCCCTGGCCCGGCGCCGTCAACGCCTCGCCCAAGGTCCGCCTGGGCAAGGGCCTGATCTGGCGCATGCTGGACGACGGCACGCCGCTGTACGACCGCAAGCTCCCGGTCGAGGAAGTCGAGCACCGCATCGCGGCCTGCTGGAAGCCCTATCACGCGGCGCTGCGCCAGCTGCTGGACGGCGCCCATCGCAAGTTCGGCAAGGTCTGGCACATCAACTGCCACTCCATGCCCAGCGTGGCCGGCGCCTACGCCACGGATCAGCCCGGCCTGGTCCACCCCGATTTCGTGCTGGGCGACCGCGACGGCAGCACCAGCGACCCGGCCTTCCGCGAATTCATCGCGGCCTGGCTGCGCGCGCGCGGGTACCACGTGACGGTCAATGACCCGTACAAGGGCGTGGAACTGGTGCGCGCCTTCGGCTGCCCGGCCGAGGGCCGCCACAGCCTGCAGATCGAGATCAACCGCAAGCTCTATATGGATGAAGTCTCGCTGCGTCCGACGGCGGGCTACGGCCGGCTGAAGGCCGACCTGCGCGAGCTGACGGCGGCGCTGATCCTCTGGACGCGCGCGCAGACGACGTAACCCTTGACGCGCGCGTTAGCGCCGCGAGCCTGTCCCGCAAGCCCCCCGGCCCGCGCCGCGGGGCTTCTGTCTTTCGAATTCGCCACGAGACCGCATTCCCGCGCCTGCCCATGGAAACGGCGTTTGCGCGCCCTATCCAGCCCGACTCGGACTCGTCCCAATGGACCTTGCGGGCCTCCCCTCTCTATTCCGTGTATAACTATCCGCGAACCTTCTGAGGAGAGGCGTCGATGCACATCGGGATACCAAAAGAAACCCGAGACGGGGAAACCCGTGTCGCAGCAACACCGGAAACCGTCAAGAAGTACACGGCCGGCAAGCATACTGTCGTAGTGGAACGCGGGGCGGGCGTCGCCGCCCGATATCTGGACGAGGCCTACGAGGCCGCCGGCGCGACCCTGGGCTCGGCCCAGGATGCGCTGGGGGCCGGACTGGTGCTGAAGGTGCGCGCGCCTTCCGCCGAGGAACTGCCCCACATGAAGCCGGGCGCCGTGGTGGCCGGCATGCTGGACCCGTTCGACGCCGAAGGCCTGATGCGGCTGGCGGCCGCCGGCCTGACCGGCTTCGCGCTGGAAGCCGCGCCGCGCATCACGCGCGCGCAGAGCCTGGACGTGCTGTCGTCCCAGGCCAACCTGGCCGGCTACAAGGCCGTGCTGCTGGCGGCGCATTACTACGGCCGCCTCTTTCCCATGATGATGACCGCCGCCGGCACGCTCAAGGCCGCGCGCGCCGTGGTGCTGGGCGCGGGCGTGGCGGGCCTGCAGGCCATCGCCACCGCCAAGCGCCTGGGCGCGGTGGTCGAGGCCTCCGACGTGCGTCCCGCCGCGCGCGAGCAGGTCGAATCGCTGGGCGCGAAATTCATCGACGTGCCGTTCGAAACCGACGAGGAGCGCGAGATCGCCCAGGGCGTGGGCGGCTATGCCCGACCCATGCCGCCGTCGTGGATGGCGCGGCAGGCGGCGCTGGTGTCCGAGCGCTGCAAGCAGGCCGACATCATCATCACCACCGCGCTGATCCCGGGCCGCCCGGCGCCCACGCTGGTGTCCGCCGAGACCGTGGCCGGCATGAAGCCGGGCTCGGTGCTGGTGGACCTGGCGGTCGAGCGCGGCGGCAACTGCCCGCTGACCGAGCGCGGCCAGGTCGTGGAAAAGCACGGCGTGACGCTGGTCGGGCTGAACAACCTGCCGGGTATGGTGGCGACCGACGCCTCCGCGCTGTATGCGCGCAACCTGCAGGATTTCCTGAAGCTCATCATCAATGCGGACGGCGCGCTGCAGATCCAGCGCGACGATGAAATCGTGGCTGCCTGCCTGGTGTGCGAAGGCGGCAACGTGACGCGGAGGACCTAGGCATGGAAGCGATCAACCCCACCCTGATGAATCTCATCATCTTCGTGCTGGCCATCTATGTCGGCTACCACGTGGTCTGGAACGTCACCCCCGCGCTGCATACCCCGCTGATGGCCGTGACCAACGCCATCTCGGCCATCATCATCGTCGGCGCCATGCTGGCCGCCGCGCTGACCGAGGGCGGGCTGGCGCGCGGCATGGGCGTGTTCGCCGTGGCGCTGGCCGCGGTCAACGTGTTCGGCGGTTTCCTCGTGACGCGCCGCATGCTGGAGATGTTCAAGAAGAAGGACAGGAAGCCGGGCAAGGAGGACGCGCAATGATCTCGCTGAACCTCGTCACCCTGCTCTACCTGGTCGCCTCGGTCTGCTTCATCCAGGCGCTCAAGGGCTTGTCCCACCCCACCACGTCCCGCCTGGGCAATGCCTTCGGCATGGCCGGCATGGCGATCGCCGTGCTGACCACCGCCGCCCTGATCGTGGGCCTGGCGCGCGAAGGCGCGTCCGCCATCGGCCTGGGCTGGGTGGTGCTGGGCCTGCTGGTGGGCGGCTCGATCGGCACGCTGATGGCCAAGCGCGTCGAGATGACCAAGATGCCCGAGCTGGTCGCCTTCATGCACAGCATGATCGGCCTGGCCGCGGTGGCCATCGCCGTCGCCGTAGTGGCCGAGCCGCAGGCCTTCGGCATCGCGCCGGCCGGCATGCCGGTCCCGGTGGGCAACCGCTTCGAGCTGTTCATCGGCACCTTCGTCGGCGCCATCACCTTCTCGGGGTCGGTGATCGCCTTCGGCAAGCTGTCGGGCAAGTACAAGTTCCGCCTGTTCCAGGGCGCGCCGGTGGTGTTCGCCGGCCAGCACATGCTGAACCTGGCGCTGGCGCTGCTGATGCTGGCCGCCGGCGTGTGGTTCATGCTGACGCAGCAATGGACGCCGTTCATCATCATGACGCTGATCGCCTTCGTGCTGGGCGTGCTCATCATCATCCCGATCGGGGGCGCGGACATGCCGGTGGTGGTGTCCATGCTGAACAGCTACTCGGGCTGGGCGGCGGCGGGTATCGGCTTTTCGCTGAACAACCCCATGCTGATCATCGCCGGCTCGCTGGTGGGCTCGTCGGGCGCGATCCTGTCCTACATCATGTGCAAGGCCATGAACCGCTCGTTCTTCAACGTCATCCTGGGCGGCTTCGGCGCGCAGGCGGGCGGCGGCGCGCAGCAGGGCGACGGCCAGCAACGCAGCGTGAAGTCGGGCAGCCCGGACGATGCGGCCTTCCTCATGACCAACGCCGAAAGCGTCACCATCGTGCCCGGCTACGGCCTGGCCGTGGCGCGCGCCCAGCATGCGCTGAAGGAACTGGCCGAGAAACTGACCGAGCGCGGCGTGACGGTGAAGTACGCCATCCACCCGGTGGCCGGCCGCATGCCCGGCCACATGAACGTGCTGCTGGCCGAGGCCGAGGTGCCCTACGATCAGGTGTTCGAGATGGAGGACATCAACAGCGAGTTCGGCCAGACCGACGTGGTGCTGGTGCTGGGAGCGAATGACGTGGTCAACCCGGCCGCCAAGAACGATCCCAAGTCGCCGATCGCCGGCATGCCCATCCTGGAAGCCTACAAGGCGCGCACGGTGATCGTGAACAAGCGCTCGATGGCCTCGGGCTACGCCGGGCTGGACAACGAGCTGTTCTACATGGACCGCACCATGATGGTGTTCGGCGACGCCAAGAAGGTGCTCGAGGACATGGTGAAGGCGGTCGAATAGACCGCCGGCCCGGCCCCTGCCCGCCCGATGCCGGTCCGGGCGGGGGCCATGTTTTCCAGCGCTGGCCGACTGGCGGCTGACGGCTGGCGCTATGCTTCCTGGCGCCGGCCGTCGGCCGGCTGGCGCAGCAGTTCGTCCACCACTTCGACCCAATGCCGCACCGGCGTGTCGGTGCCGCTTTGCAGGTGGCCGATGCAGCCGATGTTGGCCGACAGGATCACGTCCGGACCGCCCGCCGCGATGGCCGACAGCTTGCGGTCGCGCAGCTCCAGCGCGATGTCCGGGTTCAGCACCGAATACGCCCCGGCCGAGCCGCAGCACAGATGCTTGTCGGCGAACGGCTGCAATTCGAATCCCAGGTCCGCCAGCAGCTGCTCCGACAAGGGCCGCAGGCCCTGCCAATGCTGCAGCGTGCACGGCGGATGAAAGGCCGCGCGCGGCGCTTGCGGCAAGCGCGCGCGCAGCGCCTGCGCCTGCGGCGCGACGATCTCGGCCACGTCCTTGACCAGCGCCACGATGTCCGCCGCGCGTTGCGCGTAGGCCGGATCGTTGCGCAGGTGATGCGCGTATTCCTTCACCATGGCGCCGCAGCCCGAGGCGTTCATCACGATGGCCTCGACGCGTCCGTCGCGCACCAGCGGCCACCAGGCGTCGATGTTGGCGCGCATCTGCGCCAGCGCCGCGTCCTGTTCATCCAGGTGGAAGCTGACCGCGCCGCAGCAGCCCGCCCCCGGCGCGATGCGCGCGCCGATGCCCAGCGCATCCAGCACGCGGATGGTGGCGGCGTCGATGGTGGGCATCATGGACGGCTGCACGCAGCCGGCCAGCATCAGCACCTGGCGCGCGTGCCCGGCCACCTGCGGCAGGCGGCCCGGATCGCGGCGCTCGGGCACCTTGCGGCGCAGCGCCTGCGGCAGTGCGCCGCGCACGGCCTGGCCCAGGCGCATCGCGGGACCGAACAGCGGCGACAGCATGGCCTGGCGCAGCAGCTTGCGCTTGGTGCGCTCGGCCCAGGAGCGCGGCACGCGCTCGTCGACGATCTTGCGGCCGATATCGATCAGGTGCCCGTACTGCACGCCCGACGGGCAGGTGGTCTCGCAGTTGCGGCAGGTCAGGCAGCGGTCCAGATGCTGCTGCGTGGACTGCGTGGGCTCGGCGCCTTCCAGCACCTGCTTGATCAGATAGATGCGCCCGCGCGGGCTGTCTAGCTCGTCGCCCAGGACCTGATAGGTGGGACAGGTGGCCGTGCAGAAACCGCAGTGCACGCAGCGCCGCAGGATGGCGTCGGCCTCGTTGCCCAGATCGGTGTCTTTCGCCCAGGAAGCCAGATGGGTTTGCATGGCGTGCTACAGCTCCAGGATCAGGCGGCCGGGGTTGAAGAGCCCGGCGGGATCGAGTTCTTGCTTGAGGCGGCGCGTGATCAGCGCCAGCGCTGGCGCCAGCGGATGGAACACGCCATCCTCCGGCACGGACATGCCCGCCGGCCGGAACAGCGTGGCGTGCCCGCCCAGGCTGGCGGCGCGCTCGCGCAGCGCGGCCGCCTCGTAATTGCCACAAAGCCAGCGCTGGCCGCCGCCCCACTCCAGCAGCGTCGGACCGAGATCGAGCGCGGCGGCCGTCGGCGGCAGGGCCAGCCGCCACAGCGGCTTGCCGGGTTCGAAGAAGGTGTGGGTCTGCTCGCGCAGCGAACGCCACCAGGCCTGCGCCGCGTCCGGTTCCATCGCGTCGCCCCCGATCTGCTGCCGCGCGCTGGCCAGCGCGGGCGGCGCGCCGGACAGGCGCACGCACAGCATGCCCTCGCCGCCATCGGCGTCGCCGCTCCAGCTGGTCGCGGACACCGGCAGCGGCTTGCCGCGCCACTGCGCGAAACAGGACAGCGCCTGCGCCTGCGTGGCGGGCCGCGCCAGCGTCACTTCCTGCATGGGCTTCGGCACGACCTTGAGCGACACCTCCAGGATGGCGCCGAAGATGCCGTGCGAACCGGCCAGCAGGCGCGACACGTCGTAGCCGGCCACGTTCTTCATGACCTCGCCGCCGAAGGACAGCATGCGTCCGTCGGAATCCAGCAGCCGCGCGCCCAGCACGAAATCGCGCAAGGCGCCCGCGCTCATGCGGCGCGGCCCGGACAAGCCGGCCGCCACGCAGCCGCCCACCGTCGCGGCGGGCCCGAAATGCGGCGGCTCGAAGGCCAGCATCTGACCGTGGGCGGCCAGCTCGGCCTCCAGGTCGGCCAGCGGCGTGCCGGCGCGCACCGTGACGACGAGTTCGGACGGGTGATAGTTGACGATGCCGCGATACGGCGTCATGTCCAGCAGACAATGCCCATCCTGCGGCGTGACGGGCCGGTAGTTGCCATAGAACGATTTGCTGCCGCCGCCCATGACGAACAGGGGCTTGTGGCCGGCGCGCGCCGTCATGACCTGGTCGCACAACTCCGACAGGACGAAATCCATACGGGGTACGTCCTAGAAGCGGGCGAGATCGGGAAAGCTCAGCTCTCCCCCATGCACATGCATCTTGCCGTATTCGGCGCAACGTGCCAGCGTGGGGATGACTTTTTCAGGGTTGAGCAGGCACGGCGGGTCGAACGCCCGCTTGACCGCCAGGAACGCGTCGAGTTCTTCTCGCGAGAATTGCACGCACATTTGATTTATTTTCTCCATTCCTACGCCGTGTTCTCCCGTCACGGTTCCTCCAACCTGCACGCACAGTTCGAGTATGGCGGCGCCGAATTTCTCGGCCCGTTCCACTTCGTCCGGTTTATTCGAATCGAACAGGATCAGCGGGTGCAGGTTGCCATCGCCCGCATGGAAGACGTTGGCGCAGCGCAGGCCGAAGTCGTCTTCCATCTGTTCGATGGCGCCCAGCACGCGCGCCAGATGACGGCGCGGGATGGTGCCGTCCATGCAGTAGTAATCGGGCGACACGCGCCCCGCGGCGGGGAACGCGTTCTTGCGGCCCGCCCAGAATTTCAGGCGCTCGGCCTCCGACGCGGATACCTGGCAGCGGGTGGCGCCGGCATCGCGGAACACGGCCTCCATGCGCGCGATCTCGTGCGCCACCTCTTCGGGCGTGCCGTCGGACTCGCACAGCAGGATCGCCTGCGCGTCCATGTCGTAGCCGGCGCGCACGAAGGGTTCGACCATGTGCGTGGCGCGCCGGTCCATCATCTCCAGCCCGGCCGGGATCATGCCGGCCGCGATCACCTGCGTGACCGCGTTGCCGGCCGCCTCGACGCTGGCGAAACTGGCCATCACGACCTGCGCGCAGGCCGGCTTGGGAATGAGCTTGACCGTCACCTCGGTGACCACGCCCAGCATGCCTTCCGAACCGATGAACACCGACAGCAGATCCAGGCCCGGCGCGTCCGGTGCCTCGGAGCCCAGCTCGACGATGTCGCCGTCGATGGTGACCACGCGCGCGCGCAGCACGTTGTGCACGGTCAGGCCGTACTTCAGGCAGTGCACGCCGCCGGAATTCTCGGCCACGTTGCCGCCGATGGAGCAGGCGATCTGGCTGGAGGGATCGGGCGCGTAGTACAGGCCGTAGGGGGCGGCCGCTTCGGATATCGCCAGGTTGCGCACGCCGGGCTCGACCACGGCGGTGGCGCTTGCCAGATCGATGCGGCGGATGCGGTTGAACTTGGACAGGCCCAGCAGCACGCCCTGGCTGTGCGGCATGGCGCCGCCGGACAGGCCGGTGCCGGCGCCGCGCGCCACCACCGGCGCGTTCAGGCGCTTGCAGATGCGCATCACGGCCTGCACCTGCTCCTCGGTCTCGGGCAGCGCCACGACGGCCGGCAAGGCGCGGTATAGCGACAGGCCGTCGCATTCGTAGGGGCGGGTGTCCTCTTCGCGAAACAGCACGCAGTGCGCGGGCAACGCGGCCAACAGGGCCTCGATCAATTGCTGCGGAGAATAAGGCGGCTGCGCTTGCGCCAGGCCGGTTTCGACCAGTGAGTTCATGGATGAAACAATAGCGCGCCCGCTGGGCGGACGCAGGCCGGGATTTACCCGCATCGACAGCGCAGCCCCGTATGAAACGGCGTTCGCGCATGTAACCGGCGAATGTTCGCCCACGTAACCGACGGTAAATGCACGCCGGCGCGAACCCACGCGGGCCGCGTCGCCCGGGCGAAAAAAAACGGCGGCCATCGCTGCGCCGCCGTTCTTCTGCACGCGCCCCGGGGGCGCACCCTCACCAGGAAACGATCTTCCCGGGATTGAGGATGTTGTTCGGATCGAACGCGTGCTTGAGGCTGCGCATCAGTTCCAGCGCGTTGTCGCCGTGCTCCTCGGCCATGAACTGCATCTTGTGCAGGCCCACGCCATGCTCGCCAGTGCAGGTGCCGTCGGCGGCGATGGCCCGGCGCACCAGGTTGTGGTTGATGGTCTCGGATTCCTGCCATTCCTTCTCGCTGTCCGCATCGAGCAGCATCAGCACGTGGAAGTTGCCGTCGCCCACGTGGCCCACGATGGTGTACGGGAAGCTGGCGCGGTCCAGTTCATCGACGGTTTCGCGCACGCAATCGGCCAGGCGCGAGATTGGCACGCAGACGTCGGTGGTGCTGGCGCGGCAACCGGGACGCAGCTGCAGGCCGGCGAAGTAGGCATTGTGACGCGCGGTCCAGAGGCGGCTGCGGTCTTCGGGGCGCTCGGCCCATTCGAAGTCCATGCCGCCGTGCTCGGCGGTGATGGCCTGCACGGTCTCGGCCTGCTCCTGCACGCCGGCCGGGCTGCCGTGGAACTCAAACACCAGCAGAGGCGTCTCGCGCAACGTGAGCTTGCTGTGCAGATTGACGGCGCGCACGCTGGCCGCGTCCATGAATTCCACGCGCGCCACCGGCACGCCCATCTGGATGATCTCGATCACGCTCTGGACGGCGTCGTCCAGCGTGGGGAAGTTGCACACGGCGGCCGACACGGCCTCGGGCTGCGGATACAGGCGCACCGTGACTTCGGTGATGATGCCCAGCGTGCCTTCGCTGCCGACGAAGACGCGCGTCAGGTCGTAGCCGGCGGAGGACTTGCGGGCGCGGCCCGCGGTGCGCACGATGCGGCCGTCGGCGGTGACCACGGTCAGCGACATGACGTTCTCGCGCATGGTGCCGTAGCGCACGGCGTTGGTGCCGGAGGCGCGCGTGGCGGCCATGCCGCCCAGGCTGGCGTCGGCGCCCGGATCGATGGGGAAGAACAGCCCGGTGCTGCGGATCTCTTCGTTGAGCTGCTTGCGCAGCACGCCGGCCTGCACCGTGGCGGTGAGGTCTTCGGCATTGACGGCCAGCACCTTGTTCATCTGCGACAGGTCCAGGCTGATGCCGCCCTGGATCGCCAGGATGTGGCCTTCGAGCGAGGAGCCCGCGCCGTAGGGAATCAGCGGCACGCGGTGTTCATTGCACAGCCTGGCGATCTCGGCCACTTCCTCGGTGCTGTGCGCGAAGACCACGCCGTCCGGCGCCATCACGGGATACGGCGACTCGTCGCGGCCATGATGCTCGCGCACGGCGGCGGATTCGGAGAAGCGGTCGCCGAAGCGCGCGCGCAGGGCTTCCAGACAAGCGGCCGGCACCGAGCGGCGCAGGGTTTCGGCATGCAGGGGGGCGTTCATGGTTGGCGGATCCCGGATTCGATGATCCGGCTATTCTACGCCGCCGCCCATGCTGCGCCGCTCGGTGCACGCCGCTTGTCTGGAAGCCCTGCGCGCGC
>NZ_JCBANH010000059.1:0-39440 GCF_059760925.1 Achromobacter sp. 1011791174 | reverse complement strand
GGTCGGCGATGTGCGCCTTGACCAGCGACACGTCCGGCGTCAGCGAACGCTCCATCACGTACTGCTGGCCGTCGAACTCGCGGATCTCCTTGCCGTCGGCCACGATGGTGCCCACGCCCGTGCGGGTGAAGAACGCCGGGATGCCGGCGCCGCCGGCGCGCAGCTTCTCGGCCAGCGTGCCCTGCGGCGTGAATTCCAGCTCCAGCTCGCCCGACAGGTACTGGCGCTCGAATTCCTTGTTCTCGCCCACGTAGGACGCGATCATCTTGCGCACCTGCCGCGTGTTCAGCAGCTGGCCCAGGCCGAAACCGTCCACGCCGGCGTTGTTGCTCACGCAGGTCAGGTCCTTCACGCCCGAATCGCGCAGCGCCGCGATCAGCGCTTCCGGAATGCCGCAAAGGCCGAAACCGCCCACGGCGATCATCTGGCCGTCCTTGACGATGCCTGCCAGCGCCTCCCGGGCGCTTGCATAAACCTTGTCCATACCCTTATCTCCTCGTTGTCGGTATCGAGACTACTGATGGTCAAACGCTTTACTGCGCGGTCCAGCCGCCGTCGATCTTCAGCTCGGCGCCGCGCATATTGTCCGCCGCGCCGGAGCACAGGAACTGCGCCAGCTCGCCGATCTGCTGCGGGGTGACGAACTGGCCCGACGGTTGTTTCTCGCCCAGCAGGCGGCGCTTGGCGTCTTCGGCGCTCAGGCCCTCGCGCGCGGCCAGCGCGTCGATCTGCTGCTGGACCAGCGGCGTCAGCACCCAGCCGGGGCAGATGGCGTTGACGGTGATGTTGCTGTCCGCCGTTTCCAGCGCGCCGACCTTGGTCAGGCCGATGACGCCGTGCTTGGCCGCCACATAGGCCGACTTGCCGGCCGAGCCGACCACGCCGTGCACCGACGCGATGTTGATGATGCGACCCCAGCCGCGTTCGCGCATGGCCGGCAGCGCGGCGCGCATGGCGTGGAAGACCGCGCTCAGGTTGATGGCGATGATGGCGTCCCAGCGGTCCACGGGAAAGGCCTCGATCGGCGAGACGTGCTGGATGCCGGCGTTGTTGACCAGGATGTCCACGGCGCCGAAGTGCTTGATGGCGGCGCCGACCATGTCTTCGATCTCGGCCGGACGGCTCATGTCCGCGCCGTGGTGCAGGGCGCGCACGCCCGCCGCTTCGATCTGCCGGACGGCCGCCTGGGCGTCGCCGAAGCCGTTGAGCACGATGTTGGCGCCGGCGTTGGCCAGCGTCTGGGCGATGCCCAGGCCGATGCCGCTGGTCGAGCCCGTGACCAGGGCGGTCTTGCCCGTCAGGGGCTTGGTGGTGATGTCGGTCATGATGGGGATGCTCCGCTCAGGCCTAGACCAGGCCGGTCAGGTAGAAGACGCCGATGACCACGAACACGGCCAGCGTCTTGATCAGGGTCACGGCGAAGATGTCGCGATAGGACTCGCGGTGCGACAGGCCGGTGACGGCCAGTAGCGTGATGACCGCGCCGTTGTGCGGCAGCGTGTCCATGCCGCCGCTGGCCATGGCGACCACGCGGTGCAGGACTTCCAGCGGAATCTGCATGTGCTGGGCCGCCTGGATGAAGGTGTCGGACATGGCGGCCAGCGCGATGCTCATGCCGCCGGAGGCCGAGCCGGTGATGCCGGCCAGCGTCGAGACCGAGACGGCGGCATTGACCAGCGGGTTGGGAATGCTCTTGAGCGCGTCGCTGACGACGATGAAGCCGGGCAGGGCGGCGATGACGCCGCCGAAGCCGTATTCGGACGCGGTGTTCAGCGTGGCCAGCAGCGCGCCGGATACGGCGGTCTTGGTGCCGGCGGCGAAGCGCTCATAGACGCGACGGAAGGCCGTGAGCAACACCAGCAGGATGCCCAGCAGCAGCGCGCCCTGCACGGCCCAGATCGCCACGACGCCCTTGGTGGCGACGCTCAGCGCGGCCTGCGCGCCGGGGATCACCTGCGGGTCGACCGTGTACTGGGCGCCATACCATTGCGGGATCAGGCGGGTCAGCGCGAAGTTGGCCACGCCGACCAGGATCAGCGGCGAGATCGCCAGGATCGGGTTGGGCAGGTCGGTGGTGTCGACGCGCTCGGGCTCGTTCAGCAGCGAGGTGCCGTAGCCCTCGCCACGGGCCGCGGCGCTCTTGCGGCGCCATTCCAGGTAGGTCAGGCCCACGACGATGATGAAGATCGCGCCGATCACGCCCAGCGCCGGCGCGGCCCAGGCGGTGGTCTTGAAGAACGTGGTGGGGATGATGTTCTGGATCTGCGGCGTGCCGGGCAGCGCGTCCATGGTGAAGCTGAATGCGCCCAGGGCGATCGCGCCGGGCATCAGCCGCTTCGGGATGTTGCTCTGCCGGTACAGCTCGGCGGCGAAGGGGTAGACCGCGAACACGACCACGAACAGCGAGACGCCGCCATAGGTCAGCAGGGCGCACACGGCGACGATCACCGCGTTGGCGCGCGAGCGGCCGATGTACTTGATCGCGGCGGCCACGATCGATTCCGAGAAGCCGGACAGTTCGATGACCTTGCCGAAGACGGCGCCCAGCAGGAACACGGGAAAGTACAGCTTGACGAAGCCGACCAGCTTTTCCATGTAGATGCCGGAGAAGATCGGCGCGACCGCGCTGGGATCGATCAGCAGGACGGCGCCCAGGGCGGCGACCGGCGCGAAGAGAATGACGCTGTAGCCGCGATAGGCGACCAGCATCAGGAACGCCAGGGCGGCGATCACGATGAGGAACGACATACTGTCTCCTATGGTTCCGTGTAGCTCGTTGTTGTGTGTAGCGTCCGCGCGGGGCGGATTACATCGTGTAGCAAAAGCCGTGCCAGCTTGGGAAAAAGCGAGGTTTCTTGCGGTAAATCCAGGACCTGGCGCGTGGCAGGCCCGGTTCCGCGTGCGCCGCTGGGTACAATCCGTCCCAATATCGGGACGTGGACGCAAGCTCCATGCCCGAAAATGTGCCTGTTCGCTGTTCACCAGAGAGCGACACGGGCGTGCAAGGCTGTATCAATAATGAGACTGATCGTCTCGATATAGAGAAACCGGGAGACAGCGGTGCCTGACAGCGCGATGCGTGCCGAAATGGAATCCAGCGTGGAGCCCCGCGCCGGCAATGAGTTGCTGACCGACTACGAATCCGTGCGGGCGCTTACCATGCGGTCGCTGTTCGACATGCTGGACCGGTCGAGCGAAGGCACGGTGGTGGTCGACCGTGACGCGCGCATCGTCTGGATGAACCAGCACTACGCGGCGCGCTTCGGTTTCTCCGACCCGCAGGACGCCATCGGCAGGGACTGCGAGGAAGTCATCCCCAACAGCCTGCTGCGCGAGGTCGTCACGTCCGGCGAGCCCATCCTGCTCGACATCATGGAGACGGAGCGCGACCCGCTGGTGGTCACGCGCCTGCCGATCAGCGACCTGCGGGGCAATGTGATCGGGGCGGTGGGCTTCGCGTTGTTCGACGAGCTCAAGGCGCTGACGCCGCTCTTCAGCCATTATTCGCGCCTGCAGGCCGAGCTGATCGCCACGCGCCAGTCGCTGGCGCAGGCGCAGGCGCGCCGCGCCAAGTACAACTTTTCCAGCTTCGTCGGCAACAGTCCGGCCAGCCTGGAGGTCAAGCGCCTAGCGCGCCGCGCGGCGCCGCTGGACGCGCCGGTGCTGCTGCTCGGCGAGACCGGCACGGGCAAGGAGCTGCTGGCGCATGCGATCCACGGCGCCTCCGGCCGCGCCGACAAGCCGCTGGTCACCGTTAACGTCGCCGCCATTCCGGACACCCTGCTGGAGGTCGAGTTCTTCGGCGCGGCGGCCGGCGCCTACACCGGCGCCGACCGCAAGGGCCGCGTCGGCAAGTTCGAGCTGGCGCATGGCGGCACGCTGTTCCTGGACGAAATCGGCGACCTGCAATTGCCGCTGCAGGGCAAGCTGCTGCGCGCGTTGCAGGAAAAGGAATTCGAGCCGCTGGGCTCGAACCGGGTGGTGCACGCCGATGTGCGCATCATCGCGGCCACCTCGATGGATCTGCCGGCCATGGTGGCGCAGGGCCGGTTCCGCGCCGACCTGTACTACCGGCTCAATGTGCTGACGATTCCGGTGCCGGCGCTGCGCGAGCGGCTGTCCGACATCGAAACGCTGAGCTACAGCGTGTTGGACAAGCTGTGCGCCCAGCACCATACCGGCCACCTGGAGCTGGACGAGGCCGCCTTGCGCCTGCTCAAGGCGCATGGCTGGCCGGGCAACGTGCGGGAATTGCACAACACGCTGGAGCGTACCGTGATGTTCTCGGACGGGCCGCGCATCGACGCCCGCGCGCTCGCGCGATTCCTGGGCGAGGGGCGAGCGTCCACGGCGGCTTCAACGCCGGCGGGAGCCGTCGCAACGGCAAGCGCCGTGTCCGCGACGGCGCCGGCCGGTGGTTCCATGAGCTATGACGAGGCCATGAGGACGTTCGAGCGGCAGCTCCTGCTGGACGCGCTCGATGCCGCGCAAGGGCAGGTGAGCGCCGCCGCTCGGGCGCTGGGCATTGGCCGGGCGACCCTGTACCGGAAGCTGGCCGCGCTGCAGATTCCCACGCAGCCGGCGGCTTGAGGGCGGGCCCCGCCGCGTTCGTGAAGATCGTGGCCGGCGGCGGGACAAGTCTTCACAATGCATTACCCGGCAGCGCAAGGCCGTGGCGCGCGCCATGCTGTGATACGCGGGCAAGTACGCCCGTGCCTGCGCCCGCGTGACGGGAAGCGGATCCGCCCCGGACCGCGATGCGCGCCTGCACGAATGTGACTCCACTATCCTTTCGTGAAATCACCGCTGCATGACATCCCTCTCTTTCCCGCCCTTCCTCATCCCCGCCGCGCGGCGTTGCGCGGCGCTGCTGGCGATCGCGCTGGCCGGCTGTACCACCTACGATTACGTTCCGCCCGCCAGCGAGGCCGGCCGGCAGTGCCTGGCCACCTGCGAGGTCGCCCGGCAGACCTGCCGCGCCGGCGTCAGCCAGACCGGCGCGCAGCAGGCGGCCACGACGGAGCTGGCGCGCAGCAATCAGCTCGCCACCTGCCTGGCGGGCGCGACCTCGGCCGATGACCGCAAGGCATGCCAGCGCGGCGCGAACAATGGCGTGCTGCTCAATACGCAGCAACATTCCCAGCCCATCGGCGAGCTGCAATGCAGCTCGACCTATGACCAGTGCTTCACCAACTGCGGCGGACAGATCATCGAGCGCCGGGGTTGACGCGCGCGCAGGCCAGGACCCGGCCGGTCTCGCAGGCTCGGGCCGGGGCTGGCTCGTTCACGTTGTGCACATGAAAAAAAGGCCGGCATGATCGCCGGCCCTTGTCCTGATTCGCCTGTCACGCCTCGGCGGCGGCTTCCTCGGCCTGGGCCGCGGGTTGCAGCTGGTTGATCAGCGCCGGCCAGGTGTTGATCGACAGCAGGTGGCAATACACCAGCGGCAGCCAGCCATTGGCGCGCCAGCGCAGGAATTCCTCGTCCGGCAGCTTGTTGAACTTGGCTTCGTCGATCACCTTGAAGCCGGACATGGCCAGGCGCTGGCCGTCGGGCAGGGTGATGTCGGCGCGGTTCTCGACCAGCAGGTCGGCCTCGGCCAGGGCGCGCGCGAACTCCATCGTGTAGGCGTGCTGGTTCTGGTAGTCGCGGCAGAATTCCAGCGCGCTGCGCGCCAGGTCGGTGGGCTCGCCGGCTTCGTCGAAGAACGGGTTGTCGCGGCCCTCGACCACCGAGGCGGCCTTCTCGTCCACGCACAGCGTGAACTGGCTGCGGTCCTCGTTCTCCATGAAGATGAAGGGATAGCGGCGCACGTAGGCCGGGATGTAGGCGCCGGCGCGCCATTGGCCCTGCGCGTCCACGAACAGGTTTTCCTGGCCGCGCACGCCCAGCACCGCGACAGGAGTGGGCTGGTCGCCATCGGTGAAGACGATGGGGAAATGGCGGCAGGCGGTCGGCAGCTCGGTGGCCACCAGCGGCACGGCGTTGGTCTTGGCGGCGTAGCTGAAGCCGGTATTGCCGGCCAGCGACAGGTTGGCGTGCGCGCCGGGGGCCAGGGGCCGGGGTTGTTCGTAGAACAGGGGGAGCGAAGTCTGCGTAGTCATGGTCTCGGAGGAATCAGAGAGTGTGGGGGGGCTGGCGTCGCCACGGCCTGCTTCATCGGAAGATTTCGCATCTCCGATTGCTAGTTGCTGCGAGTTATTGCCGAGGCGCTGAAGTACCGGATGGTTGCCGGCCGGCACGGTCAGCACCGCGTTATCGCCGGATGGATGGCGTCCGTTGGAAATGGACGCCTCCGCCAACACCCGCGGATCCCTGCACGCGCCGAGCGCGTCGTGACCGACGCTGCTGTGCCGGACCCTACCACGGAACCGCGCGTTGGCGGTAGGCATGGCACAAATCATTTCAAGGCGGTCGCGGACATCAGGCCCTGGCGCCCTCGCGGAACCGCCGGGGCGGCTCGCCGCTGTAGCGCTTGAACGCGATCGAGAACGCCGCTTCGGACTGGTAGCCCACCTGCCAGGCAATCCTGCCCACCGCCATCGAGGTGTCGGTCAGCAGCCGCGAGGCTTCCTGCATGCGTATGCGGGTCATGTAGTGGAAGATGCCCGCGCCCAGCTCGCGCTGCGCCGCGGCGATCAGGCGCGAGCGCGAGGTGCCGGCGGCGCTGGCCAGCATGTCCAGCGTCCATGGCCGGGAGATGTCGCGATGGAATTCGCGCAAGGCCAGCGCCACGCGCGAATCCTCGGGCAGCGAGATCCACGCTGGCAGGCGCGGCGTGTGCGCGGCGATGTAATGCCGGATCAGCTGGATCACGATCAGCTCGGCCTGGCGCAGCGCCACGGACCGGAAGCCCGGACGTCGCAGCGTCAGCTCGTCGCGGATGGCCTCGGTCGCGCGGCACAGCCAGGCGGGCAGCTCGTCGAAGTCCAGCTGCAGCACGTCGGGCAGCGCGTCGAACAGCGCGGCGCCCGCGCCCTTGGCCGGCGCCATGCCGACGTAGAACGTGGACGTGACGCCCGCATCGGGCGACTCGCCGAAGGCGAGTGTGCGGAAGCGGTCGGCATTGGCCGGGTTGCGCAGATCGACCGGCTGGTTGGGGGCGGTGCGCAGCGCGTCCTGGACGATATGTTCCTGGGCGCGCAGGATCAGGCACACGCTTTTGTCGCGCAATGTGTTCTGCTGGCCCGAACGGGTCATGTACAGGTTGCAGCCGGCGCCGGTGAACACGTACAGCGAGACCGGCCAGACGCCGCCGGGCATGTGCACGGCCCACGGGCTGCTTGACTGCGCCTGGCCCGCCTCGATCTCGGCGAAGCGGCAAGTGTCCAGCGCGGCGCTTATCGGGTCCATCCGGGTCTTCCATCCATCCCGCCTGGCGGGGTCATCCGGCACCGATATCCATTCGCGGCGCCCTGCGGGAAGGAAAACACCGCCGGCCGCCGCGCGCAATCCGTGTATCCCCGAGCCGCCCTGGGCGCCGCCCCGGCGGCATCCGCCCGGTGGTGCTTTCGCGCAAGGAAACGAGTCCTTCGCATGGGGGCGCGAAACCATACTCCCGCCAGACCGACGTGCGGACGTTTCGAGCACAGGAGACACCAGGCTGGGACTCAAGGCGCACGGCGGATCGTTCACCCATTTCAAGAAGAATGCGATGCGCCCTACCGACATCCCCGACCTCAAGTCCGCGGCTTTTCTTGCCGACCGATACCCGACCTACCGTCGCCTGCAAAGCGACTTTCCCCATTTCGAGATCGACATCAATGGCGAGGACTGCATCGTCCTGACGCGCTACAGCGATGTGGACGAGGTGCTGCGCAATCCGCTGGCGACCGTGCAGCAGGCGCCCGGCGTGTTTCCCGAGCGTATCGGCAATGGCGCGGGCGCGCGCTTTTACCGCGAGTCGCTGCCGAACATCGACGCGCCGGATCACACGCGCATTCGCCGCATCGTGACCCCGGCGTTCAACCCCAGGACCGTTGCCAATATGCGCGGCTGGGTGGAAAAGGTCATCGTCGAGCACCTGGACCGGCTGGAAGGGCAGGACGAGATCGACTTCGTGTCCGCCTTCGCCGACCCGGTGCCGGCGGAAATCGCCTGTCGGCTGCTGCACGTGCCGCTGTCCGACGCCCGCGAGCTGTTCGCGCGGCAGCACGGCCTGAACGCGGTATTGAGCGTATCGGACATCACGCCGGAACGGCTGGCCGAGGCGGATGCCTCGGCGGCCTTCTATTACGAGTACATGGATGATGTGCTGGACACGCTCAGGGGCAAGCTGCCCGAGGACGATTTCGTCGGCGCGCTGATGGCCGCCGAAGGCGGCGACAACGGCCTGACCCGCTCCGAGCTGGTCACCACGCTGATCGGCTTCCTGGTCGCCAGCTATCACACCACCAAGGTGGCGATGACCAACACGGTGCTGGCCCTGCTGAGCCATGACGGCGAGCGGGCGCGCCTGATGGCGCAGCCCGACCTGGCCCGCAACGCCTGGGAGGAGTCGCTGCGCTATGACTCGCCCGTGCATTTCATCCATCGCTATGCGTCCGAGACCCTTACGGTCGGCGGCCGGGACATCGCGCGGGGCAAGCGGCTGCTGCTGGGACTGCATGCGGCGAGCCGGGACGAGGCCCGCTTCCCGCAGGCCGACCGTTACCAGATCGACCGGCCCGACAACCGCCATCTGGCCTTCGCGGGCGGCGGCCATTTCTGCCTGGGCTCGCAGCTGTCCAGACTGGAAGGCGATGTGCTGCTGCGCACGATCTTCCAGCGCTTTCCCGGCATGCGCCTGACGGAGACGCGCTTCGAGCGCGTGCCGGACCTGACCTTCCCGATGCTGTTGCGCATGACGGTCGCGCTGCGCGCGCCGCAAGGTTGAGTGGCCATGAGTCAACTCACTGTCCAAATCCTGAGCGGCATGTGCTGCGGCTTCGGCAACTGCGCGGCCCTGTGCCCCCAAGTCTTCGCGCTTGACTACGACAGCAACCGGACCCGGATCGTGCCCGGCGCGCCGCTGGCGGACTACGCGGCCGAGATCGCGCAGGCCGCCAGCGAGTGTCCGACACAGGCCATCCACGTAGTCGCTTTCGAAGACCAGGCGCGGGCATCGCATGGCTGAGCGCGTTCCTGGCCGCGCGACGGCGGATTGGCGGCCGATGCGGCTGGCGCGGCGCGATCGGATCGCCGACGACATCTACGCGCTGACGCTGACCTGCGAGCAGGGCGAGCCGCTGCCCGAGATCGCGCCGGGCGATCACGTCGAAGTGCAGGTGCCGGGCGGCGCGCGCGCCTATTCGCTATGCAATCCGCCCGGCGCGCGGGAGGGTTATCAGCTGGCGATCCACCGCTCGTCCTCGCATGGCGGCGCGCACTATCTGTGCGAGACGCTTGCCGTCGGCGCGCCCCTGCGGGTGCGCGGCCCGCGCAATCTGTTCGCCCTGTCGCCCGAGCATCGGCGCGTGGTGCTGATCGCGGGCGGCATCGGCATCACGCCCATCATCGCCATGGCGGAGCACCTGGCGCGGCGCGACCTGGATTTCCAGATGCACTACTGCGCGCGCAGCCGAGCCGCCGCCGCGTTCCTGGACCGGCTCGACGCCGGCGCCTGCCGGCATCGTGTGCGCTACCACTTCGACGACGATCCGGCAGCCGGCCGGCTGGACCTGGGCAGGCTGTTCGCCGGCCTGGACGCGGACCAGCACGTCTATCTGTGCGGCCCGAACGCGATGCTGGCCGATGCCGTGACGCTGGCCGAGCGGCATGCGCTGGCCGGCCGTCTGCACTACGAACGTTTCGGCGCGA
The DNA here is from genome assembly GCF_059760925.1 of Achromobacter sp. 1011791174. Taxonomy (NCBI): domain Bacteria; kingdom Pseudomonadati; phylum Pseudomonadota; class Betaproteobacteria; order Burkholderiales; family Alcaligenaceae; genus Achromobacter; species Achromobacter sp. 1011791174. The sequence continues at coordinate 29,642 of NZ_JCBANH010000059.1, read as the reverse complement.
GCCGTGCGCCGCCGGCGCCGTCCGTGGCGGCGGGCGCATTCGAAGTGCTGGCGGCGCGCAGCGGCCGGCGCGTCGAGGTGCCGCCGGATTGCTCGATCGCCGCCGCGCTCGTCCGCGCCGGCGTGGATGTGCCGCTGTCCTGCGAGCAGGGCGTCTGTGGCATGTGCATGACGCGGGTCATCGACGGCATTCCCGATCATCGCGACGACGTGCTGTCGGAGGCGGAACGCGCATCCAACGGCGTCATCCTGCCCTGCGTCTCGCGGGCGAAATCGGCCTTGCTCACGCTGGATCTATGAGGCGGCGGACGTGGCTTTGAACATCAGGGCGTTCGCGCGCCGGCCTGCCGCCGGGCGCACGTCATCACATGCTGGGGAGATAGGATGAAACTTGCCATGTTTCGAGAGGGCGGCCGGGACCGCATGGGCGTGGTCGAGGCGGACACGGTGATTGACGTGACCGCGGGCCTGCCGGCCCTGTCGGCCGATCTGGCGGACTGGCTGCCGGGGCAGGGGACCTCGTGGCGCATGCTGGCGCTGTTGGCGCGAGAAGCCACGGCGCGCCTGCCATTGTCCGCCGTGCGGCTGCTGCCGCCGCTGCGGCGGCCGTCGGCGTTCCTGGCCATCGGCGGCAACTATGCCTCGCATCTGCGGGAGATCGCCCATCTGAACGTCAGCGCCGGCGAACACCAGATCTGGTTCAACAAGCAGGCATCCTGCATCGCCGGACCGTTCGATGAGCTGGTCATTCCCCCGGGCATGTCGACGCTGGACTACGAGGTGGAGCTGGCGGTGGTCATCGGCCGGCGCTGCCGCAACGTGCGGGCGCGCGACGCCATCGACTACATCGCCGGATACACCATCTGCAATGACGCCAGCATCCGCGAGCGCCATCACCGCAGCCCGACCATCACGCTGGCGAAATCATTCGATTCTCTGGGGCCCTTGGGGCCGTGGCTGGTCACGGCCGACGAGATCGCCGATCCGCACGCGCTGCGTGTCCGCACCTGGGTCAACGGCGAACTGCGGCAGGACGGCAATACGGCGGAGATGCGCTTCAACATCTTCGAGCAGATCGAGGAGCTGAGCAGCGCCATGACGTTGGAGCCCGGCGATGTGCTGGCCACCGGCACGCCGGCCGGCATCGGCGCCGCGCGCCAGCCGCCGCAGTTCCTGGCGCCGGGCGACGTCGTGCGCATGCGGATCGAAGGCATTGGCGATATCGAGAACCGCGTGGTGGCGGCGCAGTCCGCCGGCGCCTGAGCGGTCTCGGCGCATTGCGCGCCGCCACTACGCGGGGCGGCGCTTGTTCATCTCAACCTGGACCTTCAATCATGCTGTGCATCACGTTCGACAATTTCGGCGGCGCGGCCGGCGACCTGCTGCCCTGGCCCTGTCCCGCCGGCATTCCCGCCGCCGAGTGGGCCGCCTACAACCGGATCGGCCTGGAGCTGGGGCATCCGCGCATCCTGAAGCTGCTGGATGAGTTGCAGATCCGCTGCACTTACTTCGCGGAAGGCTATGCGGCGGTGCTGCATCCGGACGAGCTGCTGGCCTGGCATGCGGCCGGGCACGAGATCGCCGTGCACGGCTGGAAACACGAAATGTGGACGGGCATCGCCTCGCGCGACGAAGAAGAGCGCCTGATCCAGCTGGCCGTGTCGAGCATCCGCGGGTTGACGGGGCAGACGCCGGCGGGATTCCGGCCGCCGGGGCTGGGTATCAATCCCTGGACCGACGAGGTGCTGGCGGCGCACGGCATCCGCTACGTGTCGCGGGCGCTGTCCGGCGCGACCGATGAGGCGATCGCGTCCGGCGTCACGGCAACATCGCCGGCGCGGGTGGTGGTGCTGCCCACCGATCCCGCGCTGATCGACGGCGCTGTCATCCATCCGCGCTTCGGCGGGATCTTCGGCACGCTGGACGCGGCCGCCGGCTATGACCGCTTGTATCGGGCAGCCGTCGCGCACGAAACCACGCGTCCCGAAGAGCCCTGGGTGTTGGTCGTGCATCCGTTCACGTCCGGGAACCGGGCCTGGTTCGGTTTCGAGGATTTCATGCGGCGTCTTGTCGCCGACTTCGGGGCGTCGCGCTTTGCGCTGGCGAGAGATGCCGCGACGCAGTCGATAGGCGCCCGGGCGCCCACGGACTGATTTCGGACGGCTTCGTCCGTTCGTCGGCGAGGGCGGCAGGCATCGCGGTCCTCGCCATTCAAGCAGTTGCCACACACAAAACACACATACAAGGGAGACAAACCATGAGGCATTTCATTTTCATCGGCATGCTGCTCTGGGCCTGCGCGCGCGGCGCGCTGGCGGCGCAGGGCGTGACCTATGGCGGTCCGGTCGGCGGCACGGACATACAGAGCGCCTACCTGCCGCCGCATCCGGGCCTGTACGGTTCGGTCATCGCCGTCGGCGCGCTGGGGGAAAAGTTCTACGACAACGACGGGCGCAGCCCCACGACCTCGGTCAGGCTGCCGGGCGGAATCGCGGAATTCGGCCTGCTCTACGTCTATCCGGGGCAGCTGTTTGGCGGCACGCTGGGCAGTTCCGTGGCCACCGGCTACGGCTGGGGCAGCATCAAGGTCAACGGCAAGCACCAGAGCTTCAAGGGCATGAACGACATCTACACCGACGTCCTCATGTGGAGCAGGCATCTGGGCGAGGTCGAGGGCGGCCGGCCGCGCGGCCTGACGATGAAGCTGGGTTATTCGATGGTGCTGCCCACCGGGAAGTACAACACCAGCGATCTGTACACCACGGGACGCAATACGCTCTACTACATTCCGAACGGCGCCTTCACCTATCTGACCGGACCGAACTTCCTGGGCGACGGCACCGAATTCAGCATGAGCTATTTCCTGGACATCGCCCGCAAGAACTCGGCGACCGGCTACAGGAACGGCATGGTGCTGGACGTGGACATGGCGGTCAGCGAGGTCGTCGGCCGCTGGCAGCTGGGCGTGGCGGGCTATTACGCGCGCCAGATCGCCGATGACCGGCTGAACGGGCAGCGTGTACCTGGCAATCGCTTCGCCAGCGCGGCGGTCGGGCCGGTGGTCGCGTACAACATTCCCGATTGCAAATGCAGCGTCAAGTTCAAGGCGCAGTTCTCCGTGTTCACGCGCAACTCGCTGGCGCCCAACGCCGCCTATCTGTTCTTCAACAAGGCGTTCAACTAGCGATCCGCCCGGATCACGTCATGCCCCGCGCCTCGTCGCAGACGAGGCGCGGGGCGTTTGCATTGAGCCGGTCGTGACCGGGACGGGATTTGACATCTGCGCGCGCATCGCTATACTTAATCGTAAATCGCAATAAACACTAAACATCATGTCCGACTTCTCCCGCATCGAACTTTCCTACGCCGGCGGCGATGGCCAGGCCGTCGCGCATCCGGTCCGCTTCCTCGGCTTTCCCGGCGGCGAGCGCCATGTCTGGATCGGCGAGGGCGCGGGCGGAGCCGGGCGCGCCTACACCATCGACGCGCGCATCTATTCCTCGGACGCGGTCATGGACCTGCTGCTGCTGAACGACGCGCTGCGCCGCGTGGCGGGCGAGGGCGCGGCCGTGACGCTGCGGCTGCCCTATCTGCCCTATGCGCGCCAGGACCGTGTCACGGTCGCGGGCGAGCCGCTGTCGGTCAAGGTGTTCTGCACCTTGATCAACGCCATGAAGTTCGACCGCGTGGTGGTGGCCGATCCGCACAGCACGGTCGCGCCGGCGCTGCTGGACCGCGTCGAGATCGAATCGGCCGAGGGCTTCCTGGGCCAGGTGCTGGCCCTGCCTGAATTCGCGGGCGGCGTGGCGCTGGTGGCGCCGGATGCCGGCGCGCACAAGCGCGTGCTGGCCCTGGGCGAACGCTTCGGCGCGCCGGTGGTGTGCTGCGCCAAGCTGCGCAATACCGCCACCGGCAAGCTTAGCGGCGCGCGCGTGCTGGACGAGGTTCCGGACCTGCCGCTGCTGGTGGTGGACGACATCTGCGACGGCGGCGGCACCTTCGTCGCGCTGGCCGCGCTGCTGCGCCGGCACAGCGACCGGCCGCTGGGCCTGTACGTGACGCACGGCCTGTGCACCAAGGGCGTGGCGCCGCTGCGGGACTACGCAAGGCTGTACACGGCCTATCCGCGCGACCCCGCGCTCTGGACGCCGCGCGGCGACATCTTCCAGGCCATCGACGCGGCGCCGCAGGCGGCCATCGCGGCGTGAATCCGAATCCACACTGAACAACCCCACCCAGTCGAGCAGAACCATGTCCACCCTGAATCCCCTGACCCAGATCGACTTCTACAAGAGCGGCCACATCTTCCAATACCCGGCCGGCACCGAGAGCGTCTACTCGAACTTCACGGCGCGTTCCGACCGGCTGGCGCCCGTGCTGCGCTCGGGCCTGGCGCCGTTCGAAGGCAAGGTGGTGTTCGTGGGCCTGCAGGGCTTCGTCAAGGAGTTCCTGATCCAGGCCTTCGACGCCGGCTTCTTCCGCCTGCCCAAGGCGCAGGCCGTGCGCCAGTACCGGCGCCGCATGGACAACGCCCTGGGCCCGGGCGCCGTGCCAGTCGACCACATCGCGGCCCTGTACGACCTGGGCTACCTGCCCGTGCGCATCAAGGCGCTGCCCGAAGGGTCGCGCGTCAACATCAAGGTGCCGCTGTTCACGGTGCGCGAAACCCGCAAGGAATTCGCCTGGCTGACCAACTACCTGGAAACCGTGCTGTCCAATTTCAACTGGAAGCCGATCACGGTGGCCACCATCGCACATGAATATCGACGCCTGCTGGAAGCCTACGCCGACCTGACCGGCGCCGATGCCGCCTTCATCGACTGGCAGGCGCACGATTTCTCGGCGCGCGGCCTGTCCGGCCCCGAGGATTCCATGCGCGCCGGCTTCGCCCACCTGTGCTCGTTCACGGGCACCGACACCGTGGCGGCCATCGACTACGCCGAGCAGTACTACGGCGCCGATTCCGACCGCGAACTGGTGGGCGGCAGCGTGCCGGCGACCGAGCACAGCGTGATGAGCATGGGCGGCAAGCTGGACGAGATCGGCACCTTCCGCCGGCTGATCACCGAGGTCTATCCCTCGGGCATCGTGTCCATCGTGTCCGACACCTGGGACTTCTGGCAGGTCATCACCGAGTACGCCGCCACGCTGAAGGACGAGATCCTGGCGCGCGCGCCCAATGCGCTGGGCCAGGCCAAGGTGGTGTTCCGCCCGGATTCCGGCGATCCGGTCAAGATCCTGACGGGCTATCTGCCGGACGAGCTGGCGGGCGATGCCGACGCGGACGGCATGTACACCGTCAAGGACACGGGCGGCAAGATCACCGAGGCCGAGCGCAAGGGCGCCGTGGAATGCCTGTGGGACCTCTTCGGCGGCGACCTGACCGCCAAGGGCTTTCGCGTGCTGCACCCGCGCGTGGGCCTGATCTACGGCGATTCGATCACGCTGAGCCGCGCCGAGCGGATCCTGGAACGCCTGCGGATCAAGGGCTACGCCTCGACCAACTGCGTGTTCGGCGTCGGCTCCTACAGCTATCAGTACCTGACCCGCGACAGCTTCGGCATGGCCATGAAGGCCACCTGGGGCATGGTCAATGGCGAGGCGCGCGAGCTGTCCAAGGATCCCAAGACCGACAGCGGCACCAAGAAGTCGGCGGTGGGCCTGCTGCGCGTCGAGCGCGAGGGCGACGACTACGTGCTGCATGATCGCCAGACGCCCGAGCAGGAGGCCGGCGGCCTGCTGCAAGACGTGTTCGTCGACGGCAAGCTGGTGCGCGAGCACACGCTGGCCGAGATCCGCGCCCGCCTGCGCAACGGCGGCTGAGCGGTGCCGCGCGCCCTGGCGCCGCCCGCTGGCGGGCCGGCGCGCGACGTTGTCGCATGTTGAAAACAAGCCTGTCATACTTGCGCGACGAGACATCCGCGCAAACAGAGGCGGCGGAATCGGCGCATGCGGTTCCGTCCCTCGACCTCTTCAGAGCCCCGGGATGACCAAGACCGCCACCGCCCATGAACGCCCCATCCTGACCGTGGACGTGGCGCTGCTTGCCCTGATCGATCAGCGCCTGCACGTGGCCCTGGCGCCGCGCGCGGCGGCCCCGTTCAAGGGCCAGTTGGCCTTGCCGGGCGGCTATGTGCGCGTCGACGCAGACGCCGATACGGACCAGACCGCCCGCCGCGTGCTGCGCGAGAAGCTGGGCTTCGAGCCGGCCCATCTGGAGCAGGCCTGCACCGAGTCCGGCCCCGCGCGCGATCCGCGCGGCTGGTCCGCGTCGGTGGTGTACCTGGCGCTGCATGCCGCCGACGCGCTGCAACCGCTGGCGGACGACGGCCGCATCACGCTGCACGATATCGAGGCGCTGCCGGCGCTGGCGTTCGACCACAACCGCCTGATCGCGCTGGCCGCGCAGCGCCTGCGCGCGAAGTCGGCCTATACGTCCATCGTCGCGCATCTGCTGCACGACGAATTCACCATTCCCCAGGTCCAGGCGGCCTTCGAGGCCGTGACCGGGCATCGCATGAATGCCGCCAACTTCCGCCGCAAGATCCTGGAAACGGGCGCGCTCAGGGAAACCCGCATCGTGCCGGCGGCCTACCGGCCGGCGCAGGCCTATCGGCTGGCCGAGCCCCTGACGGACTTCGGCCAGAATCTGGCGCGCTGAACGGGCGTCGCCGTAGCGCGGGATCGGACGGCGCTACGCCAGCGCCAGGGCCCGCGCCGCGCCCGCCGCCGGCGCGGCCGCGCGCTCAGGCCAGGGTCTTGCCGGCCGGCGCCCGCACCTCGTCGCAACGTTCGCACAGGCCGGCATCGTCCGACAGCGATGGCATGTGCCGGCGGCAGCTCGGGCAGGCGGGCCTCGCGCTGGGCTGGAAGCGCGGTTCCGCGTCGCGCGCGAGGCACGTCGCGCGTGCCAGACGAGAAACAATCGCAACAATATCTTTCGCGTCAGCGCGAGGGTCTCGGGCCGCCAGCCGCGCGGCGCGAAGCCGTCCTGGCCCTTGCCAGCGCTGGCGATGCCCCGCATCCACGGCAGGCCGCGCGCGGCAGCGCGGCGCCAGGCAGGCGCGACGGGCCATGTTTCAGCGCGCAGCGCACGCTTTGTGATCCGGACCCCGGCCATTAGGATGCGCGCTCGACGATTCCATCACGCATTGCCACCAAGGACCGATCCATGACCCTGCCGCGACCGCGCCACGCCTTGACCGCCCTGACGCTCACGCTGACCCTGACGGGCTGCGTCAGCCCGTCATTCATGACGAGCAAGGAAGGCACCATGGACGACCCACGCTACGCGCAGCTGCTCGACCTGATCGGCGAGGCGCTGAAGGACGACATGGCCGTGGTGCTGGTGGCCGACATCATGCCGCACGCGTCGCTGAAGGACGCGCTGACCATGACGCAATGGACCCCGACCGTGATCTGGATGCACGAGAAGGAGCCCAGGGTGACCTTCAGCCGCAAGTTCCAGACCAACTCGTTGAAGCGCGATCCCAAGGAAACCTATCTGTTCGGCGCGTTCGAGGTGCACATCCTGCCGCCCGGGAAGTACTTGCTGACCGGCGGCGACGACTACAAGCTCAACGCCCTGCTGGACCAGGTCGGCGCGCGCAGCGGGCCGGTCGGATCGGGCCGGGGCGCCAACGGCACCGCCTATCTGTCGCCCGAGCTGTATCGCCAGTTCTACCGGGAAGCCGCGTGGCGCGACGCCACCACGCATACCCAGACCAAGACGCGCCAGGTCTGCACCGCCGTGCACGCGGCCTCGGGCGCCTGCGTGAGCTGGGGCGAGCAGCAATACAACGAGACCTCGGCGGGCATGCCGGCGGGCTATTACGAACAGACCGATTCGCGCGACATTCCCGCGATCAAGGTGCAGGCGCGCATCCCGCCGGCGCAGGCATTGGCCAGCTTCACGCTGAAGGGCGGCCAGCTGGTGCTGAGCCAGCGCATGCACCTGAAGACGCCGAGCTACAAGTTCCGCCAGCCGGCCTGCCGCGCGGTCGATCCCAAGATGATCGAATGTCCGCTGGAAAACCTGACCGTCTACACCCGCCCGGCGCCGATGGAGTTCGCGCAGCAGCTGATCGCGCGGCGCGTGAACGTCAGCGACAAGCACCGCGAGATGCTGTCCGGAATGCAGCCCATGCAGATCACGCCGCTGGGCAGGCAGGGCATGGAAGATCCGATCTGGGGCGTGCCGCTGTCGCTGGGCAAGGGGAAGTAAGGGGCGCTGGCGGGATACGTAATTGAGTCTCAAAAAATAGGATATAGATCCCGAATAATGGGTTGATGGCCGGCTTCCGGTGATATTCTGGCCTCGCTTGATCAGGGCGCGGCGGCGCGCCCGCATCGGCGATGACGGGGGCACCAGCCATGACGACGCTTGCGCAACAGCCGGCTTTCAACCAGTTCCTCGGCGCGGTCGATGCCGCGCTCCGCGCGCGGCTCGACCCGCCGGCATTGCTAGACCGGGTAGAAGACGGGGCGCGGCGGCTCGTGTCCCGCGATGACTGGCTGCCCGAGACGGCCGCCCGGCCGCATCCCGTCCACTACCGGCAATACCTGCTCTATTGCGATCCGCGCGAACGCTACTCGGTGGTGAGCTTCGTCTGGGGGATCGGCCAGCGCACGCCGATTCACGATCACATGACCTGGGGCGTCATCGCCATGTTGCGCGGCGCCGAGCGCGCGGAGCGCTATGAACGCGCGGCGCCCATGCGGCTGCTGGGCGAGTCCGTGCTGCTGCCGGGCGATGTCGACCGCGTGTCGCCGCGACTGGGCGATATCCATCGCGTGAGCAATGCCTGCGATGACCGGGTCTCGATCAGCATCCACATCTACGGCGGCAATATCGGCCGCATCCCGCGCCACGTCTACGACGTTGATACCGGCGCGCGGCGCGCCTTCGTTTCGGGATACGCCAACGCCGACGCGGCGGCGGCCGGGTTCGCGCGCCTGGACTGAGGCGCGCGGCGGGCAAGCCCCGTGCGCCATCGCCGGCGTCGCCGCGCGCCCGCGCACGGTTCGCACCCTGTTCAAAGTGTCAGTTTCGCTGCCCGGGAAAGGCGCTGAGAATGGCTGGAAGAAATAGGGAATCAAGATCCTGACGCACGGGACGCATGCAAAGGGGAAGAGGATGAAGATCACCGCTGTCGAAACGCTGGCCTGCGATGCCGGCTGGCGCAATTACCACTTCGTGAAGGTCAGCACGGATGCCGGCGTGACCGGCTGGAGCGAATACGACGAGGGCTTTGGATCACCCGGCGTGTCGGCGGTGATCGCGCAGTTGGCGGGCGCCATCGTCGGGCAGTCCTATGCCGGGCCGCAGCGCTTCCACGCGGATGTCTACGCCCGCACCCGGCCAGCAGCGGGCGGGGTCGTGGGCGAAGGCATCGGCGCGTTGGAAAACGCGCTGCTCGACGCCCATGCCAAGCGCCTGGGCGTGCCGTGCTACGAGGTGCTGGGCGGCAAGGTGCGCGATGCGTTGCGCGTGTACTGGTCGCACTGTCCGGCATGGCGCATCAACCATCCGCAGCACTATGGCCCCGCCATCACGGACCTGGCCGGCGTCGAGGCGGCAGCGGCCCAGGTGCGCGAGCGCGGCTTCTCTGCATTGAAAACAAACCTGTTCATCCACGACGAAGGCCCGTCCTTCGCCTGGCGGCCCGGGTTTTCCTCACCGTTCTCGCCCGAGCTGAACGTGGACCGCCGCGTGATCCGCAATCTGCGCGCCACGCTGGAAGCGCTGCGGCGCGGCGCCGGTGATGACATCGACATCCTCGTCGACCTGAACTTCCACGCCAAGACCGAGGGCTATCTGAAGATCCTGCGCGCGATCCAGGATTTCGACCTGTTCTGGGTCGAGCTGGACAGCTACAGCCCGGACGCGCTGGCGTTCATTCGCGGCCAGAGCCGTTTTCCCATCAGTTCCTGCGAGACCTTGTTCGGCGGGCGCGAGCTGCTGCCCTTCCTGCGGCGGCAGGCCGTGGATGTCGCCATCATCGACACCGTCTGGAACGGGGCATGGCAAGCGATGAAGATGGCCGACCTGTGCGATATCCACGAGGTCAACGTCGCGCCGCACAACTTCTATGGGCATTTGTGCACGTTCATGAACGCGCACTTCGCGGCGGCGGTGCCGAACTTCCGCATCATGGAAACCGATATCGATCGCCTGGCCTGGGACGACGCGTTGTTCACGCACGCGCCGCAGTACCGCGATGGACACCTGATCGTGCCCGACCGGCCGGGGTGGGGCACCGAACCCGACGAAGCCGCATTGCGCGCCCATCCGCCGAAGCCGCATGGGCTGATCTATGCGCGCAAGCACTGACCCGGCTTGCGGGTTCCCGTTACCTTTTTTCCCCGGGGCGCGGCCATGCAGCGCTCATTCGCAGCGCCCATCCTCTCTCTCAGGAGCAAGCACCATGATGAACAACTGGACGGATCAACTGGCCAACTTGCGGACAGGCGCCAAAGCGCTGGCGCAGGCCAACCCCGCCGTGGTCCAGGCCTACGCCGGGCTCAACCGGGCGCTGGGCGAGGGCCAGGCCCTGGACGCCAAGACCCGGGAGCTTATTGCCCTGGCCGTCGCGGTGACGACCCGCTGCGACGGTTGCATTTCCTCGCATGCCGCGGCCGCGAGGCAGGCCGGCGCCAGTCAGCAGGAGGTCGCCGAGGCGCTGGGCACGGCCATCGCGTTGAACGCGGGCGCGGCCTATGTGTATTCGGCCCGCGCGCTGGAGGCCTACAACCAGTTCGAGCAGGCGTAGACCGGCATCGGCAATGGCGGCGCGGCGGGGTCGCGCGCCCAGGCACAACAAGGGGAAAGACATGAAACCGGCAATCCTATTGCTGAAACTGATCGGGCTCGCTTGCGCGGCCAGCCTCTCGACGCTGGCGCAGGCCGCGTGGCCGGAGGACAAGCCCATCCGGCTGGTGGTGCCCTTCACCGCCGGCGGCACCGCCGACGCATTGGGCCGCAGCCTGGCCCAGCAGCTCGCCAAGGAGCTGGGGCAGACCATCATCGTCGAGAACAAGCCCGGCGCCGGCAGCATGCTGGGCACCCGCGAGGTCGCCGGCGCCAAGCCGGATGGCTACACGCTGCTGCTCGGCACGACCGCCAACGTCTTCAACAAGTATTTCTACAAGAAGCCCCTGTACGACCTGCAACGCGACCTGACTCCAATCAGCCAGCTGGTGGAAATCCCCAACTTTCTCGCGGTCAATCCCAAGCTGCCCATCGATACGCTGGCTGAACTGATTCGCTACGCGCGCGCGCATCCGGACCAGCTCAGCTGCGCCCATTCCGGCATCGGTGCTTCGCCCTTCGTGGCCTGCGAGCTTTTCAAGAAGATGGCCCAGGTGCGGATCGTCAGCGTGCCGTATCAGGGCGGTACGCAGGCGATCTCGGACGTCATCGGCGGCACGGCGTCGCTGGTGTTCCAAAGCGAGGCGCTGTCCTATATCCGCGCGGGACAGCTGCGTCCCATCGGCGTGACGACGGCCAGCCGCTCGCCGTTCCTGAAGGACACGCCGGCGATCGCCGAGCAGCTGCCGGGCTATGAAGTGTCCGCCTGGTACGGATTGCTTGGGCCAGCGGCGCTGCCGTCCGAGATCTCGGCGCGGCTGGCGCAGGCGGTGATGCAGATCCTGCGCAGCCCGGAGATGCAGGAGCGGTTGGCCCTGGTCGGTGGCGTGGCGGTCGGCAGCGAGCCCGCCGCGTTCAAGAAGAAGCTGGACGCCGACCTCGCGTTCTACGACCAGGCCATCCCGGCGCTGGGCGTCAACGCCGACTGAGCGCGGGGCGGCGTGCCTTCGCGCCGGGCGCGCCGCCCTGTCTGCGCTCCAATACGGTTTGCAGCAGCTCCACCAGCTCGCCCACGATGCCCTCGCGTTCCCTGGCGTAGATCGATACCACGATCGGCGCCTCGGCGGGGAAGCGCGCATAGGGCCGGACGCGATAGCCGGTCACGGCGTTGCGGGGCAGCAGCGACAGCCCGATGCCCGCCTCGACCGCGATCAGCACGTTGTGCAGGCTGCTGCCGGAAAACGCGTTGTACCAGCGCAGCCGCTCGCGCTCCAGGCGCTCGAACATGGCGTCGCGATACAGCCCGCCGGGCGGAAACGTCACCAGCGGCACGGGGGCGGGCCAGGCGCGCGGCGCGTTCAGGCTTTCGAACCAGGCCATGGGTTCCGGGAACGAGGACCGGCAGTCGGGGCCGGCGGCGGCTTCCTTGACGATGACGATATCGAATTCCCCGCCCCGGTAGCGCTGGGTGAGATCGCGGCTCAGGCCGTCCGTCACGTCCAGATGGATTTCCCGATGGCGTCGTGAAAAATCGCGGAAGGTCGCGGCCATCGCCGCGTTGACCAGGTCCTCGGGCACGCCGATGCGCAGCGGCGCGGTGCCGGCCGGATCGCCCAGCGCCGCCTGCGCCTCCTGCTGCAGGGCGAGGATCCTGCGGGCATAGCCCAGCAGCCGTTCGCCGGCGGCCGTGGCCACGATCGGCCGCGCGGTCCGGTCGACCAGGGCGGAGCCGACCTGTTCCTCAAGCCGCGCGAGCTGCTGGCTGATGGTGGACTGGGTCATGCTCAGGCGGTCGGCGGCGGCGGTGAAGCTCTGCGCGTCGATGATGCCGACGAAGGAACGCAACAGTCGCGGATCTAGCATGGCGGCGTGATGACCTTCCACATGCCATGGCATGCAGAAAATGGATATGGTCTATCTGAATATTTAATTTTTAAATATTACTCCCGCTCGCTATAGTCAGCACGAACCACAGCACGGACGACGGCGCGGACGCCGCTTGCCCGTCGCCGCGCGAACCGGGAGCAGAAACATGAGCGATACCTTGCATTTCCTGAACATGGCCATCGAGCTGGCCCGCGCCAACATCGCCGCCGGCGGGCGTCCCTTCGGCGCGGTGCTGGTGCGCGACGGCCAGGTGTTGGCCACCGGCGTCAATGAAATCCTGACCTCGCACGACCCCACCGCGCATGCCGAGCTGATGGCCGTGCGCGCCGCCAGCCGCAAGCTTGGCTCGCCTGACCTGAGCGGCTGCGCGGTCTATGCCAGCGGCCATCCCTGTCCCATGTGCATGGCGGCGATGCGGCTGGCGGGCATCCGCGAGGTGGCCTACGCCTATTCGAACGACGACGGCGCGCCCTACGGGCTGTCCACGGCGGCGGTCTACGCCGATCTGGCCAAGCCCTTCGAAGAGCAGTCCATGCGGATCCGGCACGTGCCGGTGCCGGAGCAGGGCGGGCCCGGGCTGTATGCGCAATGGCAGCAGGCCATCCACCGGCGGGCATGAAGCGATGACTCGTGCAGGAACCCGGGCCGGGAACCCCGCGCCCGCCGGCCTGTTGCTGGCCGCCATCGCCCTGGTGGCGCTGAACCTGCGGCCCTTCATCGCCGGCATCGGCCCGCTGGCCGCCGATATTGGCGCGCACACCGGCCTGGATCTCAAGCGCATGTCGCTGCTGACGCTGGTGCCCATGCTGCTGATGGGGCTGGTGGCCTTCGCGGGGCCGGCCGTGCAGGCGCGCCTTGGCGGCCGGCGCGCGGTGCTGCTGGCGTTGGCGCTGCTGGCGGTCGGCTCATCGCTGCGGCTGTGGGCCTCGGCCGGCTGGCAGCTGATCGGCACCGCCGCCATGCTGGGCCTGGGCGCGGCGGTGGTGCAGGCCGTGTTGCCCGGCATCATCAAGCGGCAGTTCCCGCGCCATGTCGGCGTGGTCATGGGGCTGTACTCGTCGATGCTGATGGCGGGCGGCGCGCTGGGCGCGCAGCTGTCGCCGCTGGCGGCCGCCGCCAGCGGCGACTGGCGCATCGGCCTGGCCTGGATGGCCGTGCCCGCGCTGCTCGCGCTGGCGCTGGCGGCGCGCAGCCTGCCGCCCGACGAGGCCGTCCGCTCCGGCCGCATGGCGGCCGCGACCTATCTGGCGCGGCCGCGCGTCTGGCTGCTGATGGCCTGCTTCGGCCTGGTCAACGGCGGCTATTCGTCGGTGGTGGCGTGGCTGGCGCCGTTCTATCAGGAGCGGGGCTGGAGCGCGGCGGCCAGCGGCAGCCTGCTCGCGGCCCTGACGGTATGCCAGGCGGCCGCGGCGTTGCTGCTGCCGGTGCTGGCCCGCAAGCACGAGGACCGCCGGCCCTGGCTGTGGCTGACCCTGGTCCTGCAGGCGGCGGGTTTCGCCGCCCTGGCGTGGCGGCCGGACGCGGCGCCCATCGCCTGGGCCATGCTGCTGGGAGCGGGACTGGGCGGCTGCTTCGCCCTGTCGCTGATCGTGGCGCTGGACCATCTGCCGGATCCCCTGCGCGCCGGCGTGCTGTCTTCCTATGTGCAGGGCGGCGGCTTCCTGATCGCGGCGGCGCCGCCCTGGATCGTGGCGGCGTTGCGCGAGGCCACCGGGGGCTTTCGCGACGGCTGGCTGCTGCATCTGGCCTGCGTCGCCGTCGTCGCCGCGCTGTATCTGCGGGCCGCGCCGTCCAGTTATGCGAGGGCGATGGCCGCGCCGCGCGCCGACGCGGCGCGGGCGGGCTCCGGCGGTTCCTGAGGTCATCGGCCGGCGGCGCGGGCTTCGCGCCGTGACGCGTCATGTACCGGTCACATGCCCGGACTATGCTGCGGCAGCACTGGCGCCTCCCGTCCTCGCGGTGAGCATCGACGGCTATGTTCGACTATTCCTGCCATGGCTCACTTTCGAGGCGCGCGCGGCGCGCGGTTCCTGACTCGTTGCCTCCTGCTCGTCGCGGCATTGGCGGCGCGCGGCCAGGCGGCGCCGGCCGGGGACGCGCAGGGCCTGCGCTTCTTCGACATCCCGGCGCTGCCGCTGGCCGAGGCGCTGCAGCGCTTCACCGCCAGCACCGGACATTCCGGGTTGTACGACAGCGGGCTGGTCGCGGGCAGGCGCTCGCGCGGCGTGGCGGGGCATTACACGGCGGAATCGGCGCTGCGGCTGATGCTGGGCGATTCAGGCTTGCAGGCGCGCTACGGCTCGCCGGACACCTTCACGCTCGCCGCCGTGGCGACAGCCGCGCCGGGGCCGGCCGAGACGCTGGCGGCGCGGCAGCGCTACTACGGCAAGCTGCAGGCCGCCATGCGCGCGCTGCTTTGCGGCGACCCGGATGTGCGCCCGGGCAGCTACCGCGCGGCGGTCAGCCTGTGGTTCGGCGACAGCGGCCAGGTGCGGCGCGTGCGCCTGCTGGATTCCACGGGTTCGCCCGAGCGCGATCAGCTGCTGACGCAGCGGCTGGGACGATTGAAACTGGACGAGGCCGCGCCGCCGGGCGTGGGCCAGCCCATCACCTTTGTGATCCGGCCTGGGCAGGCCGCGGCCACCGGAGACTGTCTTGCATAACGGCAAGAGCGCGGACGCGTTCCGCCAGGACCGCCATCCCGGTCCGCCATGCCAGGGACCGGCCCCATGAAGGACGGCGGCCTGGCTTCGTTGCGCAAGTCGCTGGTCACCCACTATGACCGGCTCAAGCGCCGCCTTTCCGCCCGCCTGGGCAATGACGAGCTGGCGGGCGACGCGTTGCAGGACGCTTATCTGAAGTTGGACGGCGTCGCCGCGCCCGAGGCGGTGCGGCAGCCCGAGGCCTACATCTACCGCATGGCTTTCCACATCGCCGCCGACTACGCGCGCTCGGGCGATGAAAGGCTGACGCGCGCCGAGACCGACGAGATCCTGGGGCTGACGCCCGACGCCGCGCCCGGTCCGGCGCAGATCGCGGAGGACCGGCAGGCGCTGCAGACCCTGATGCGGGCGCTGGAGCGCATGCCGGAGCGCCAGCGCGAGATCCTGCTGGCGGCGCGCCTGGACGGCGTCACGCAAAAGGAGCTGGCGGCGCGGCATGGCATTTCGGTACGCATGGTGGAGCGCGAGCTGCAGCACGCGCAGGCCTATTGCCGCGCGCGCCTGCCGTATTCAAGGTCGGATCGATGATTTTCAGCCGCTACTTCAAATCGGGCGCCAAGGCGCTGGACAGCGAGGCCGAGGCCTGGGTGCGGCGCATCCAGTCCGGGCAGGCCACGCGGCGCGACGCGCTGGCGTTGCGGGAATGGTGCGCGCACAGCGACGCGCACGCGGCGGCGTTCGAGCGGGCGCGGCGCGCCTGGGTGGACATCGGACAGGCCGGCAGGGCGTTCCGCGCCGCGCTGCCGCCATTGGGCTGGTGGGCCAGCCTGGAAGGACTGGGCGCGGACTACAGCACGGCGGTGGGCGAGCAGCGCACCGTCGACTGGGGCGGCGGGCAGGCCGTGGTCGAACTGGACGCGCGCACCCGCATGAACGTGGCCGACGGTCCGCGCCGCCTGGAACTGCTGGAAGGGCAGGCCGCGATCACCTGCGCCGAGCAGGGCCAGGGCCTGACCGTCGCGGCCGGCGCCGGCGAGATCCTGCTGGGCGCCGCCAGCGTGGGGCTGCGCCGCAGCGGCGACGAGGTCACGGTCACCTGCCTGCGGGGCCGCGTGGATATCCGCCATCCCTCGCGCGAACTGGCGCTGGAAGCCGGCCAGCAGGCGCGCTACGGCGCCGTCGCGGTGACGGCGCCGGCGCGCGCCGACCTGGAGCAGGCCATGGGCTGGCGCGAGGGCGTGCTGGTGTTCCGCGACATGCCGCTGGCCGAGGCGGTGGCCGAGATCAACCGCTACCGGCCCGGCCGCATCATGGTGCTGGACGATGCGCTGGCGGCGCGGCGGGTCAGCGGGCGCTTCCAGATCGCCCGGCTGGACCTGGCGATCGACCGGATCCGCGAGGCCTTCGGCGCGCATGTGCGCCAGCTGCCCAAGGGCATCGTGTTATTGAGCTGACACAAAAGATTCACGAAAAAACCAGTTCGGGTTCCGGGCGGGCAAACACGACAGGAGATATCGCAGGCGAGCGGCCCGAGTCATACCGGGCGCGCGTCATCCGGTCCCCAACCTGAGTCCGTTTCCATGCCCGGCCACACCCGCACTCCCTCCCGCATCCGCAACCGCTCCGTCGCCAGCCTCAAGGGTCGGCGGGCGCCGCGCCGCACGCCGCTGGCGACCGCGCTGGCCTCGCTCGCGCTCGTCGGCGCGGGCGCCGCCCATGCCCAGCCCGCCGCGTTCAGCAGCGGCTGGTTCGCGGCCAAGGGCGCGGCGCAGGCCAACACGGCGGTCACGGGCCGCCTGCCCAACGGGCAACCGGCGCTGGGGCTGCCGGACGGCGCGCGCCAGTCGCAGGCCGCGCGCGAGCAGCTGCAACGCTCGGTGGGCAACCTGGGGCGCACCGCCGCGTCGATCGCCGCGCAGCAGGCGGCCCAGCGCGCGGCCCGCGACGCCGCGCCGGCCACGGGCGGCGCGGCGCCGGACGGCCTGGCGGAGGGCGGTCTCAAGGTGGACGCCAATCCCCTGACCGCCGGCTGGCGCAACGCCAGGGCGCCGGTGCAGACCGCCGCCAACGGCCGCGTCAACGTCGCCATCGAGCAGACCGGCGAGAAGGCCATCCTGAATTGGGAGACCTTCAACGTCGGCCGCAACACCACGGTGCAATTCCGCCAGGATCCGAACTGGGCGGTGCTGAACCGCGTCAACGATCCGAAGGCGCGCCCCTCGCAGATCCAAGGCCAGATCAAGGCCGACGGCACGGTGATGATCGTCAACCGCAACGGCGTGGTGTTCGACGGCGGCGCGCAGGTGAACGTGCGCAACCTGGTGGCCGCGGCCACGCGTCTCAGCGACGAGCAGTTCCAGAACAACGGCCTGTACAGCGCGGACGGCAAGACGCCCGGTTTCACCGATGCGCTGGGCAAGATCGAGCTGCGTCCGGGCGCGGTCATGGAGACCAGCCGTCCTTCGACCGTGACCCAGTCCGGCGGCTACGTCCTGCTGCTGGGCCGCGAGGTCGACAATGCCGGCACCATCACCACGCCCAAGGGCCAGGCGGCGCTGGCGGCCGGCGACAATTTCGTGATCAAGCGCGGCCAGGGCACCGAGGGCAACGTCGCCTCGACCACGCGCGGCAATGAAGTGACGGCCTCGGGCGTAGGCACGGTGCGCAATCGCGGCCTGATCCTGTCGCCGCTGGGCGACATCACGCTGGCCGCGCGCCAGGTCGAGCAGGCCGGCGTGCTGGCCTCGACCACCTCGGTGGACGCGCGCGGCACCATCCATCTGAACGGCGTGGGCGCCGACGGCGCGGTGACGCTGCGTTCCGGCTCGACCACCGCCATCCTGGTGGACCTGGACGGCGCCACCGCGCTGGACGGCCAGCGCGACGCCCTGATGCCCGCCAGCCTGGCCACCGGCCAGACGCTGGGGCAGACCGACCCGTACCGCCGCGACCTGTCGCTGGTGCAGGTGGAGAGCGGCGGCACGGTCGACTTCCAGGGCGATTCGCTGACGCTGGCGACCGGCGGGCAGGTCGGGGTCAAGGCCGGCAAGCGCACGTTGGTGCGCGACGGCGCGCAGATCGACGTGAGCGGCGCCATCGGCGTGGCCGTGTCGATGGAATCGAACAATCTCAAGATCAACGTCCAGGGCAACGAGCAGCGCGACGCGCCGATGAACCGCGACAGCGGCAAGCTCAACAACGGTGATATCTGGCTGGACCGGCGCGAGCTGATCCGCGTCGCCAGCGGCAGCGGCGGTTATGACGGCGACCGCTGGTACAGCGGCGGCGGCCTGCTGGAAGTCGGCGGCTACCTGGGCACCATGGGCGTGCCGGTCAGCCACTGGCTGGCGCAGGGCGGCCAGGTGCGCTTCGAGGGCGCCGAGGTGGTGACGCAGAAGGGCTCCGGCATCAACCTGTCGGGCGGCACGCTGGACGTGCGCGCCGGCACCTTGCAGCAGACCTGGCTGCGCGGCGCGGACGGTCGCCTGTACGTGGCGGACAAGGCTCCGGGCGACGTGCTCTACACCGGCGTCTACCAAGGCTACGAACAGCGTTCCGCGCGCTGGGGCGAAAAGGCCACGCGCCGCTTCTACAACCCGCTGCTGGCGCCGCGCACCCGCTACGAGGACGGCTACACGGTCGGCCGCGACGCCGGCACGCTGCTCATCTCGACCCGCAGCGCCGTGCTGGAAGGCGATCTGGTCGGCGACACCTACCAGGGCACGCGCCAGGACCGCGCGCCGCAGTCCGGGCTGGACGGCTACAGCCAGTCGCAGCGCGCCGCCGCGCGCCGCGCCGGCCTGGTGGTCGGCAACGATGTGCGCTACTACGACACGGCCTCGCGCCAGATCTATTCCCAGCTGGGCGCCACCGGCGACACGGTGGCCGAAGTGGTGCTGGGCGCGGGGCGCGAGCGGGTGGCCGACGGCCTGGACCTGGGCGCCGCCTTGCCGCAGGAAAACAAGGGCAAGCTGTTCCTGGACGCGAACCAGCTCAACGGCTTCTCGCTGGGCCGGCTGCGCGTCGCGGCCGGACGTTCCATCACCGTCGATGCGGCCTTGCGCGGCGCCGATGGCGGCGAAATCACGCTGTATGCGCCGGATGTGGACATCAAGGCCAATCTGACCAGCCGTGGCGGCCTGATCCAGGCCGGCAACGTGCTGTATCAACCGTCGTTCCTGGCCGTGCGGCTCGAGGACTCGGCGCTGGCCCCGGCCGCCAACCAGCAGGCGCGGCTGCACGTCGCGGGCGGCGTGATGCTGGACGCGCGCGGCGTCTGGGCCAATCTGCTGCGGGACGCCGACGGCCTGGCCGGCCTGCCGGTGCGCGACGGCGGCCGCATCGCGCTGCGCGGCACCGGTGACGTGGCCGTGGACGCGGGCAGCGTGCTGGACGTGACCGCCGGCGCCTCGCTGTTGTCCGATGGCAAGCTGCAAGGCGGCAAGGGCGGCAACGTGACGCTGGCCTCGCATGTGCTGGGCCAGATTCCTTCCAACGGCGGTTTGCTGTCCTTCGCGGGCGAGGTGCGCGGCTACGGCGTCACGGGCGGCGGCACGCTGTCCGTGGCCAGCGGCGGCAAGATCGTGCTGGGCGGCCCCGTGGATGCGCAGGACGTCACCACGCTGCGGCTGGACCCGTTATTGTTCAGCACCGGCTTCGGCAAGTACGAGATCAACGGCTACAAGGGCCTGACCGTCGCGGACGGCGCGCAGATCGACGTGCTCATGCCGGTGCTGCGGCTGGAAGGCGGCGCCGCGCAGGCGCCCGGATCGGGCGCCCCGCCCGCCGACGTCCTGACGCGCTGGACGCCGGCGCTGTACACCGAGGACGCGCTGCGCGGCACGCTGACGCAACGCGCCGGCGCCGACCTGGCGCTGTACTCGGACCGGGCCGCGCAAGGCGGCCCCATCGTGGTGGGCGAGGGCGCGCGCGTCAGCGTCGATCCCGGCCGCTCGATCCAGATCCGGGGCGCCGACCAGATCACCGTGCTGGGCCGTCTCGATGCCTGGGGCGGCCGCATTTCCATCCAGGAGCCGCGCCAGGGCGAGCAGCCCTATGTGCCCAAGGCCAATCCCCGTTCGGTCTGGATCGGCGAGCAGGCGGTGCTGGACACCGCCGGCCGCAGCCATGTGGCGACCGACGCCAGGGGTCGGCGCTATGGCACGGTGCAGGCCGGCGGCGCCATCGAGATCGGCGGCACGCTGAACTGGGAGGCCGATGTCGATACGCGCACCCGTCCCATCGACCGCCACGTCATCCTGCGTCCCGGCTCGCTGCTGGACGCGTCCGGCACGCAGGCCGTGCTGGACCTGCCGGGACGCGGCGCGACGCTGGTCGGCTCGGACGGCGGCAGCATCGTGCTGGCCTCGGCCAACAGCCTGCATCTGGACGGCGCGCTGCGCGCGGCGGCCGGTTCGGCGCAGGCGGCCGGCGGCACGTTGGGCATTGCGTTCGGCGGTGCCTTCTACCAGCGCAACCTGTCGCCGGAACAGGCGGTGCTGCAGGAGCGCCGGCTGGTGCTGACGCAGCGCCAGGGCGAGAGCCGGCTGGCCGCCGGCCTGCGGCCGGGCCAGGCCAGCGCCGAGCTGGTCTACGGCACGGGCCGCCTGGGCGTGGACCGCGTCGAGGCGGGCGGCTTCGACAACCTGGCGCTCGATGCCAGCGTGTTCGCCGACGGCAACGTGACGCTGGCCATGCGCCAGAGCCTGCGCCTGTCGGGGGTGCTGACGCTGCGCGCCGACGCGCCGGCGGCCAGCGTGGTGGACCTGCGCGCGCCCTACCTGCTGTTCAATCAGTCGCGCTATGTGGGGCTGCAGGGCGCCGATTTCTTCGTGCAACTCGGACCCGAGCCGCTGAAGTACTTCCACAACGGCAACCGGCTGAACGTGTCGGCGAATCTGGTGGATGTGCGCGGCCTGCGCGACCTGATCGGCTTTGACGACGTGCGCTTCGACGTCCAGGGCGACCTGCGCATGGGCAGCCCGGGCTTTGTCGACCGCAGCATCCGCACCAAGCTGGCGGCGCCCGACCGCATGACGCTGAGCGCCGCGCAGATCTACCCGACCACCCGGGGCGGCGGCATCATCGCCGCGGGCGAGTACGTGGCAAAGGGGCCGCAGGGAGACATTTACAGCTACAACCCCAAGGCGGTCCTGACGATCCAGCGCGCCTCCGGCGATCTGCCCGCGGTGCCGTATGCCGCGTTCGGCGGGCTGACGCTCATGGCGCCGCTGATCGAACAGGGCGGCGTGCTGCGCGCGCCGCTGGGCAGCATCGTCTTCGAAAGCAACCCGCAGGCGCCGGGCACGGTACGGTTCCTGCCGGGCAGCCTGACCTCCGTCAGCGGCGCGGGGCTGCTCATGCCCTATGGCGGCACCGTGGATGGGGTGAAGTACCTCTACGCCGGCAACGAGGTGAAGCCGGACGCCACCGGTTCCTCCGGCTACGACGGCCGCAAGATCGAGATCCAGGGCAAGGCGGTCGAGGTGGCCGAGGGCGCCGTGCTGGATGTGTCCGGCGGCGGCGAACTGAGCGGCGGCGCCTTCGTGCGCGGACGCGGCGGCTCGGTGGACGTGCTGCGTTACGCCATGGCCGACGCCAATCCGGGATTCGGCTTCAGCCGTTCGGGCAACGCCGTCTATGCCATCGTGCCGGGCTTTGCCGGCAACCAGGCGCCGATCGCGGCCGACGCGGGCGCGGGCAGTCCGGCGGTGGGCCGGCAGGTGACCATCGGCGCCGGCGTGCCGGGCCTGCCGGCCGGCACCTATACGCTGTTGCCCTCGACCTATGCGCTGTTGCCGGGCGCGTTCCGCGTCGAGCTGGGCGCGCAGGGCGCCTATGACGCGTCCGCCGTGGCGCGCACGCGCGGCGGCTCCTGGGTCGGCAGCGGCTGGCTGGGCACGGCCGGCACCGCGCAGCGGGCGGCGCTGCCGACCAGCCTGCTGTTCACGCCGGGCGACGTGCTGCGGCGCCATGCGCAATACAACGAGACCTCCTACAACGCCTTCCTCCTGGCGGACGCGGCGCGCAAGGGCACCCAGCGCGGCCTGATGACCGTCGACGCCCGCGCGCTGCAGCTGACCCTGGACGAGGGCGCGGGCATGGGCCGGCAGCCGGCGCTGTCGTTCAAGGGCCTGGCGCGCTTCGGCGTGCCGAAGGACAGCGGCGGATACGCGGGCAGCCTGGTCGTCAACGGGCCGGCCCAGGGGCTTGAGATCCTGGCGGCGGGACAGGCGCCCATCCTCGGGCCCAAGGCCGCGGCGATCCAGGCCTCGGATCTGAACGCGCTGTCCGCCGGCGCGATGTTCCTGGGCGGCACGCCAGGCCGGGGCGTGTACGACTCGGGCCAGATGGACGTGTACGCCAAGAACACGCAACTGCTGGTGCGCAGCGGCGCCGTGCTGTCGGCGCCCGAGATTTTCCTGTACGCGGCCTCCGGCGGGCGCGGCATCGTGGTCGAGCAGGGCGCGACGCTGTCCACGCTCGGGCGCGGCGCGGCGGCGCTGGACGCGCGCACGGGCACGTACTACGCGCTGACCTCGGGCGCCTTGCTGGCCGTATCGAACGGGCTGGTGAACCTGATGGCGCCCAAGGGCGGCGCCGGCACCGCCATCGACGTGGGCGGCTGCGTCGCGGCCTGCGGCGGCGCGTCCCTGCTGCTGTCCGAAGGGTCCATCGGCGCGGCCACCAGCGGCGGCTTCACCTGGCGCGACACGGTGCAGTACGGCACGCGCAACCTGGCGCTGAGCGTATCGGCCGTCAACCTGGGCAGCGCCCAGGCCTTGCAGCAGGCCGGCGCGGCGGGCCACCTGCCGCCGGGCCTGGAGATGAACCAGGACGTGCTGGCCACGCTGCTGCGTGGCAATACGGCGCTGGGCGCGCCGGCGCTCGAGAGCCTGATCCTGAACGCGAACGAATCGATCAACGTGTACGGCGCGGTGGCGCTGGACGCGCGCGGCGCGGGCGGACGCTCGCTGCAGCGTCTGGTGCTGGGCGCGCCGGCCATCTACGGCTATGGCGCGGCGGGCGACACGGCCACCATCGCCGCCGGCGAGTTCATCTGGGCGGGCGCGATCACCGCGGACCGCAACGGCATCAACGTCGGCGCCACCAAGCCGCAGGCGCCTGGCGGCGCCATGCTGGACCAGCTCGGACACGGCAAGCTGAACGTCGTGGCCGACACGATCCGGCTGGAGTCCTCGCCGTATCAGCTGCCGAACGATCTGGTGACGGCCGAGCGCCTGCTGCTGGGCTTTTCCTCCGTGACCCTGGACGCCGCCAGGATGATCTCCGGCCGGGCCCGGGGCGGACTGTCGGTCTATCACGAACAGGACGGCTACAACGCACAGGACGGCTGGCGCTATCGCGGCGGCGACCTGCTGATCCGCACGCCGCTCCTGACCGGCGAGGCCGGTTCGGTGATGACGGTCAAGGCAGGCGGCGCGCTGTCCGTCGCCGGCACCGGCGCGGCCGCGGCCGCGCGCGACGCGCTGGGCGCCACCATCAACCTGACCGGCCGCAGCGTGTCGCTGGACACGACGGTGGCGCTGCCTTCGGGCAAGCTGTCGATCAAGGCCGACGACAACATCGCGCTGGGCGCGGGTTCGCGCATCGACCTGGCCGGCCGCGAGGTGCGCCTGTTCGACCAGCTGCGCTACAGCTGGGGCGGCGACCTGGAACTGCAGAGCATGGCCGGCGATATCACGCAGGCCAAGGGCGCGCTCATCGACGTGTCGGCGCGCAACAACCGCGCCGGCCGCGTGCAGGCCATCGCGCTGGGCGTCTCGGCGGGCCGCATCGACCTGGGCGGCACCTTGCGCGCCACGGCCTCCGGCCGCTATGACGCGGGCGGCACGCTGGTGCCGTATGAAGGCGGCGAGGCCGTGCTGCGCGCGCAGGCGCTGGCCGACTTCGGCGAGCTGAACGCCCGCCTGACCGAAGGCGGATTCTTCGGCGCGCGCCGCTTCCAGATCAAGCGCGGCGACCTGACGGTCGGCGACGAGCTGCGGGCCCGCAACGTCGAGCTGGTGGTCGACGGCGGCAGCCTCACCGTCAACGGCCGCATCGACGCCAGCGGTCCGCAGGTCGGCAGCATCCGCCTGGCGGCCATGGGCGACCTGGTCATCAACGGCGCGCTCGACGCGCATTCGACCACGCTGCGCGTGGACAGCTACGGCAAGATCATCGACAGCGCCAACCGCGCCATCGTCGACCTGACCTCGCGCACCGGCACGCTGTCGCTGGGCGCCGGCGCCCAGGTGGACCTGCGCGGCACGCGGGACCTGACCGCGCGCCGCCGGGGCGGCGGCGCCGAGCGCGGCGCGATCGCCGGCTCGGGCAACGGCGCCAGCGACGTGGCCGTGTCGGTCGCGGGCACTCCGCTGATCCAGGGCGCCAAGACGGTGGCGGTGAACGCCTTCCGCCGCTACGATGACGCGCCGCTGGCCGCCGCGCCGGACGTCACCGGCAAGCGCCCGCAGGAAATCACGCAAGGCTATCTGGACGGCATCGACGGCGAGAACCAGACCTACATGAACGCCGCGCTGGCCAACCCGGCGGTGGCCGCGCGCCTGGCCGGCCTGGGCGCGTACAAGCTGCGTCCGGGCGTGGAAGTCGTCAGCGCCACGCCGGACGGCGACCTGACCGTGTCCGGCGACATCGACCTGTCCAACTACCGCTACGGCCCGGGCGCCGACCGCCTCACGCCCGCGCGGCGCGGCTATGGCGAACCCGGCGTGCTGGTGCTGCGCGCCGGCGGCAACCTGAATATCTACGGCAGCATCAACGACGGCTTCGGGCCGCCGCCGGAGTCGCCGGACGACGCCGGCTGGCAGCTGGTCCAGGGCCGTCTCGGCTCGCAGGGCATCACGGCTTTTGGCGGCGACCTGGTGGTGCCGATCGGCGGTGTCAAGCTGGAGGCCGGCACGATGTTCCCCACCGGCAGCAAGCTGAACTACGACCTGCCGGTCGCGCCCGTCACGCTGCCCGCCGGCACCGTGCTGCCCGTGGCGATGACGCTGGACGCGGCCCTGTCGCTGCCGGCCGGGCTGGTGCTGACCGGCGACGTCACGGCCGCCGACGGCCGCGTGCTGCGCGCCGGCACCGTGCTGGCCGGCGAGCTCAAGCTCGCGCCGGGCGCGCAACTGGGCGCCGGTTTCGTCCTGCGCGGCGAGGCCGCCGTGCGCGCCTTCACCTGGCCCAAGGGCGTGCCGCTGCCGGCCGACTTGAAGGCCAGTGCGCAGATCACGCTGGCGCAGGGCTCGCTGATCCCGTCGCAGACCAAGCTGGTGCTGCTGGGCGGCAAGCCGGTGGACCTGCGGCCCAAGGGGCCGGACGGCAAGCAGGGCCGCAACTGGGCGCTGGCGCCCATGCTGGGCGCGGGCGCCAGCGCCTGGACGCTGACCGCGGTGGCCGGCGCCGACCTGGGCTCGGCCGACGTGCGCACGCGCAACGTCCTGAGCAAGGGCGATCTGGTGATGTCCGACACGCACTATGGCCTGGCGGGCCGGGGAACCGAGACCTCCAAGACCATCTTTGTCGGCGTGATGGTGCTGACGCCGCTGGGGGCCGAGGAACTGATCGGAGATCCCTCGCTGGCTGGCAAGCCGATCAAGCCGATCGCCGACGAATGGCAGCTGGACTGGGAAACGATGTGTTCCTGGGGCGCCTATTGCGAACCGGAACCGCGCAGGGTGACGGCCGCCGGATCGCAGCAATGGGCGGGCAACGCCAGCTGGGTCGGCAAGACGGTGCAGGAAATGGCCGCCGCGCTCAACCAGACCGAGGACGCCATCTGCGCCAACGCCGCCCACTGCGAGGGCGGCGGCACCTCGGAAACCATCATCACCCGCACCTACAAGTACGTCTTCGGCTCGCCCTTGTTCAGCGTGCTGCGCACCGGCGCCGGCGACCTGTCGCTGTTGGCCGGGCGCGACGTGGGCATGGCCTCGCTGTATGGCGTGTACACCGCCGGCACGCCCACCTCGCTGGGCGCGGCCGACGCGCGCTTCAACCTGGCGCGCGGCTATGACGGCAAGACCGGCGTGCTGGGCTTGATGCAGCTGGACGGCAAGTACGACGCCGCCATGGCGTCTTACCGGGCCTGGTATCCCGACCACGGCGGCAACCTGCTGGTCGATGCCGCGCGCGACGTATACGGCGATGCCATGGGAGCCGCGGCCAATAGCGGCGTCGAGGTCGACTGGACCAGCAGCCTGGCGCGCTATTCCAGCACGATGACCGGCGCCTGGCTGTGGCGCCAGGGCAGCATCGGCACGCCGGGCGTGGCCGATATCGCGCCCAGCTGGTGGATCAATTTCGGCGCCTACACGGTCGATTCCCCCTACGGCGCCGGCTACAAGGAACCGAGGGTGGTGGGCTTCACCGGCTTCGGCACGCTGGGCGGCGGCAACGTCAGCATCGCCGCCGGCGACGCGGCGCTCTATGTCAATGGCATGGCGGCGCGCTCGCAAGGGCTGACGGCGGTGGTCGCCAGCACCGGCCGTCTGCTGGATGGCAACCTGGTGCTGACCGGCGGCGGCGATCTGGACCTGCGCATCGGCGGCAGCCTCAATCCCACGCTGAGCGCCACCCAGCTGCAGGCGATCGGGCCGTCGCACACGGGCGGCTCCGACAACCTGGACCTGAACGGCGTGCTCGGCAACCTGCGCGGCCGGATCAGCCTGTCGGCCGGACAGATGGGCGGCATGGACCTGCGCTACGGCGACGGCTCGGGATTGCGCGCTCCGGATCCGTATGCCGTGGCCGGGGGCCGGGTCATGGGCGGGCCGCGCCTGGTGCTGGGCGACGCCGTGGCCTGGATCGACACGCGCGCCGACCTGGTGCTGGGCGGCGTCAGCGACCCCGGCCGCGTCACACAGGTCAATTCCAGTCCCTACCAGATGATCGGCGCGGCGAATCCGGTCGTCGGCGGCGGCAACGGCTGGTTCACGCTGTGGACGCCGTCCACCGCGATCAATCTGTTCTCGGCCGGCGGCAACCTCACCCCGATGACCGTCAGCAACAGCCGGTTCCTGGGAGAAGAACTGTCCTCCGATGTCACGCGAGTGTCGGCGGACGGCCGACGCTATTTCGTGTATCCGTCCATCGTGCGCGCCGTGGCGGCCGGCGGCAACATCGTGTTGGCCGACAATGCCGCGGGCTACGACAACCCGGTGCTGCTGCTGGCGCCGTCGGCGGGCGGCCAGCTCGAGATGCTGGCGGGCCGCTCCATCCTGGCCAATGGCGCCCATGCCGTGTCGATGTCGGCGGCCGATGCGCCGCTGCCCACGCCCTGGCGTCCGGCCTTCAGCGCCTTCGAGGTCTCGAACGGCAATCCCATCCTGACCAATACCAGCAAGGATGGCGTGGAGCCTGGGTCGCTGGGGTACAACAAGCCGCTGTTCGTCTTCGGGCCGGCTTCGCCCACGAACCGCGCGCTGCACGCGGGCGATGACACCGTCGCCAGGTTCTACGCGGTCACGGGCGACATCCTCGGCCTGAAGAGCGGCGCGGTGGTCGACATGAGCAATACCGGCCGCAGCACGGACACCTGGTACGAGGCCGCCGTGCCGGTATCGGTGCGGGCGGGCCGCGACATCATGCGCCTGAATGTCACCGCGCTGCACAACAATGCGCGCGACCTGTCGCTGATCGAGGCCGGCCGCGACATCATCTACGCCAATGCGCAGGTGGCGGGCCCCGGCACGCTGCTGATGCAGGCGGCGCGCCAGGTGCGCCAGGACGACGCGGCCAGCGTGCGCAGCCTGGGCGCCATCGTGCGCGGCGACAACCGGCTTGGCGCGGACATCGCTGTGCTGGCCGGCGTGGGCGCGGCGGGACCGGACTACGCGGGCCTGCTGGCGCGCTATCTGGATCCGACCCGCGCGCTGGCCGCCGGCGAAACGCTGGGCGCGAATCCGGATCGCGTGGTGCGGTCCTACGGCGGCGAAATGACGCTGGCGAACTGGCTGCGCCTGCACTTCGGCTATCAGGGCGACGAGCAGGGCGCGCAGGGCGAGCTGGCGCGGCAGCAGGCGAAGGTGGACGCCCAGGCCGCCGCCGACGCCTCGCGCAAGCGCCGCGATCTGTCGCAGGACTATCGCCAGGAAAGCGAGCTGCACCTGGTGAACTGGCTGCGCAAGCAGCATGGCTACGAGGGCGGCCAGGACGGCGCGGCCGCGGCCTTCGCGGCGCTGGCGCCGGCGGAGCGCGGCATCTATGCGCGCCAGCTGTTCTTCGCCGAGCTGAAGGAAGGCGGCCGCGAGTACAACGAGGAAGGCGGCCCGCGCTTCGGCAGCTACCTGCGCGGACGCCGCGCCATCGCGGCGCTGTTCCCCGAGAGCGATGCCGCCGGTGGTCCGATCCGCTACGAGGGCAGCTTCACGATGTACGGCGGCGCGGGACTGCGCAGCAGTTTCGGCGGCAACATCCAGCTGCTGACACCGGGCGGCCAGCAGGTGCTGGGCGTGGAAGGCGTGGCCCCGCCGGCCAGCGCCGGCGTGGTGACGCAGGGCCAGGGCAACATCCAGCTCTATGCGCAGGGCAGCGTGCTGCTGGGCCAGAGCCGCATCATGACCACTTTCGGCGGTCACATCCAGGCGTGGTCCGCGAACGGCGACATCAACGCCGGGCGCGGCGCCAAGACCACGGTGCTGTACACGCCGCCGCGCCGCGTCTACGACGCCTTCGGCAACGTGACGCTGTCGCCCACCGTGCCGTCCACCGGCGCCGGCATCGGCACGCTGGCGCCGATTCCCGAGGTGCCGGCGGGCGACGTGGACCTGATCGCGCCGCTGGGCACCATCGACGCCGGCGAGGCCGGCATCCGGGTGTCGGGCAACGTCAACATCGCGGCGCTGCACGTGGTGAACGCGGCCAACATCCAGGTGCAGGGCGAGAGCAAGGGCATCCCGGTGACGGCCTCGGTCAACACCGGCGCCCTGTCCAGCGCCAGCGCGGCGGCCTCCACGGCCACGGCGGCGGCGCAGGACGTGATGCAGCGCGACCGCGCCGCCTCGCGCCAGAATCTGCCGTCGATCATCTCGGTGCAGATCCTGGGCTATGGCGACGAGCAGCTGCCGGCCGGCCGCGCGCCGGCCAGCCCCAGCGTCGACGCCGGCAAGCAGGCGCCGATCTATCGGGCCGACAGCGTGTTCCAGATGGTCGGCGACGGCCCGCTGACGCCGGTGCAGCAGGCCGCGCTGACGCCGGCCGAGCGGCGCAACTGGCAGCCGTGATCATGGCCGCCATCACCGAGGCCCGCCCGGCGGAAATCCGGGCGGG
>NZ_JCBANH010000058.1:0-39589 GCF_059760925.1 Achromobacter sp. 1011791174 | reverse complement strand
CGCCACGGCGCACTTCCGGTGCCGGAAAAAATGATCGGAAGGACATGATCCGGAAGGATTCAAGGGTTTCTCACCAGCCTGCTAGATGGGGCTGCTTGCTGCGCGGGCGCTGTTTGTGCAGCAGGATGGACCTGATCGATTTCGTCAGCTCGGGCAAGTCGTCGCTCTTCAACAGAACACCCGCCACGCCCAGGCTGTACAGGCTCGAGGCGATCGCGGCCGACGATATCATGGTCAGCACCACGACCTTCACGCTGGAATGGTTGTTGCGGATATAGCTCACCAGCTTGATGCCATCGCCGTGGCGCGTCGGTCCCGGCATGTTGTAGTCCGTGATCACGGCGTGGGGTTGAAATTCGACGATCGCCTCGATCAGGGCGTCGGGCGTGCGCGCTTGCGCGACGACGTCGAAATCGGAGTACTGCGACAACATGTGCTTCAACCCGGCTGTGACCAGGGGATGATCATCGGCCAGAACGATACGCATTTTTTCCAACATGGCGTTCCCTTGCATCATTGAGAGTGGCTGGCGACGATGGCCTGTTTCACCGCCAGGATCTTGCTTTCCAGGACATCGCAGAATCGGCCCAACCCGGAGATGAAGGCGGGCGGCACGTCTTCCGAGGCCAGCAGCGCTTCGAGCATGCTGCATTCACTTGCAAGACGCTTGACGCCAGCCATCGTCAGCCCGCCGCGGACCCGGTGCAGCACGGGGCCCATGGCCTGGAATTCGGCCTCATCGAGCGCGCGGCGCAACAGCGCCAGGTCGGATGACATGGATGTCACGAAGACATCGCGGATGAAATCGGGCACCTCCTCGCCATCCAGCTTGTCCGGGATTTCGGCCTCCAGCCTGATCGCCGGTTCATCCCTGCCTGTCGAGGAACAGACTTTCACCAGGCAGACCTTGAGGGAATCAGAGGACACCGGCTTTATCAGCCAGGCGTCGATGAGCCCCTCGGATACATCCGGTTCAATCTCGGACATGGCATTCGCGGTGACGCAGACCACCGGCCGTTTCATGCCCTGCTCGCGCAGTTGCCGCACCATGTCACGCCCGCTCATTTCCGGCATGTTGGCATCGGTGAGCAGAATGTCGTAGACGTCATCGGACCAGATCGTGAGCGCGCGCAGGGGGCTGCCGCAAAGCGTGACTTCGCAACCCAGGGATTCCAGCTGCCACCGCAGGACCTCCTGGTTGAGCGCGCTGTCTTCCACTACAAGCACGCGCAGCCCCAGCCGTCCCAGGGCTTGTTGCGTCGCCACGGATCCGCGCGGCTCGGGGATGGCGGTGCTGGCGGGCTGCCGTTCAGCGGCGAATTGCACCGCCAGCAGCAGCGAACGCACCGCGAGGCAGCTTATCTGCCAGCCCTGTTGCACGGGATTGGGCTGCAGGGGGCCGATCTGGGTGCAGAACACCTGCCGCGCATGCCCGGGAATGGGACTCATCTGTTCCGGCAGGACCTGCACCAGCACGGCCAGGGCTTCCATCTGCGTGGGCTGGCCGCCGAGCAGCTCGCAGTCCGCGCCCCATTTCGTCAGCCAGTTGCGGTAGTGATCCCGCAGTTCCTGCGTGGGCGCCCGTACGTATACCTTCACGCCGCGCAATGCATCATCGGTCGATTCGTGGTCTTGCGCCGGCGCCGCTGGCTGCGCCAGGGGCACGTCAAGAAGGAAAGTGCTGCCGACATTGCGCTGGCTGAGCGCCTGGATCCGCCCATTCATCATGGTGGCCAGCTTGTGGCAAATTGCCAGGCCGAGTCCGGTGCCTCCGCTGTTCAGTCTTGCCGAGCGTGCCTGATAGAACGGCTCGAAAACGTGAACGAGTTCTGACTCGGACATGCCCACGCCGGTATCGGAAACGCGCCATTGCAGGCGAGGAGAGCCCGCCTGAGCGAGTTCAACGGTCAAGGCCACGGTGACGCGCCCGATCTCGGTGAACTTGATGGCATTGCTTATCAGGTTGCTGAGGATCTGGCGCAATCTGCCTGCATCTCCCAATAGCGTCATGGGCACGGCCGTGTCGATGGTGCTATGCAGGAATATGCCTTTCGCGGCGGCCTTGGCCCCGAAGACCTGCAGGACGCTTTCGGTCAGCTCGATGGGAGAGAAGGGCTCCGCGTGCAATGTGAGTCCGCCGGCCTCGATTTTCGACATGTCCAATACATCGCCGATGACGTTCATCAACTGATCCGAGGACGACTGGATGGTGCGGATGAAGCCGTGCTGCACGGAGGAAAGGGGGGTGGAGGCCAGCAGTTCCAGCATGCCGAGCACGCCGTACAGCGGCGTGCGGATTTCATGGCTCATGGTGGCCAGGAACTCGGACTTGGCGGCATTCGATTCATCCGCCGCCTGCCTGGCGAGCTCCAGCGTTTCCTTGGCCTGCTGATCCTCGCTCACATCGCGGAAGGTGCACAGCAGGGCATCCTGATTCTCATATCGGGTCAACAGGAACTTGCCGATCAGGTGCCGGGGGCCCAGCGTCAATCGCTGCTCCAGGCTCGATTGCCCACCCCAATGGAGCGCGGCGGTCCACTGCGTCACGGTTTCACGCATCCGCTCGGCATCGTCGAACCATTCCGTCGCGAGTTCGTTGGCCCGAAGAATCCGGCCGTCGGACCGCCCGCATACGACAATCGCGAGCTGGGATGCATCGATGACCTGGCGCCCGAATATATCGCTTTCCTCGATACGCTTGAGCTGCCGCTGGGCGGGCTCGTAGAAGCGCTGCACATACCATTTGGCGATCAGCAACGTCACCATGCTGCAGACGAAGATCAGCAAACCGACGCCCAATAGTTCGGGGCCGAAGGATCGTATGTAGTCGCCATAGGGGGTGAAGTAGCGTGCCGAAATGCCTGCGTGCCCATCGATGCGATAGATGAGTCCATTGCCTCGCAGATTCCAGCCAGGATGTGCCTGCCCCGTGAGCAGGGGCTCGGGGCTGATGGGCCGCCCTTCGTTGTCGAATAGTTCAACCGTTGAGGTGCTCGTGGCGCCCATCAGTCCCCGCATGCCGGCATAGCTTCGGGTCAAGGATTCCGCCGTGCCAAAGTAAGACACGGCGACCCATTCGCGATTCATTGAAGCGGCGAGGGCGCTTCTGGCGGTGGGCCGGATGAGCCGATAGGCAAGCACGGCGGTCTGCCCGGCGCCCAGCTTGACCGCGGTCAGCCGTAGCGCTTCGGTGGCGCTTTTCAGATGCGCCGAAGTGCTGTCCAGGATGGCTTGCCGGTTCTGGCAGGATGTGACCGTGTTCGACGAGGCGCGCGGCGATTCTTCTTCGCACGGGGTGCTGATGGATACCTGGCCATCCCTGGACATGAGAATCAGGGGAAACAGGCTGCTCGATGGCATTTGCGACAGGCTGCTGTAGAGCTGCTGCGATATCGACACGCCAAGGGCCGCCGCATCGAGCCGGTCCGCCCGCAGCGCTGCGGGTAGCTCCAGCTCCAGCCGCGTGTGGAACACGGAATCGTAGACGCTGTATCTTTCCACATCGGGCACTGATGACTGGCTGCCGGCGGGCGTCACGAGCAGATGCCGCCGCGCCTCGCGGAAGAAGTCCTGGTCGCCGCTGGCCGATAGCTGGCCCATGGCCGTCTGCAGCGCCTGGTAGTCCATCTCCACGTGCTCGAGATGGTGCCGCAGGCGTTGCTGGGAGATATAGATTTCACGCTCCACCGCAACGTAGGCGAACGATGCGGTCAGCGCCAGCAGTAATGCCACAATCAGAGCGGTTGCTTGAATCTGTCTAGCGGATAGCACAGGCATAGGGGCTCGAACCACTCGCGTCTCGTTGGGCTGCGAGGTACACGGGGGGGTGTACGTCACCCTCAATGTTGAAATGGCGAGCAATAAAGAGCAATAGAAATTGGCATTCGTGTCGGTTTATTAACCGAATTGATTAATTTTATTAATTGATTTTTATCAATCTATAGCTGGACTCGCGCCCGATGTGTGCTGCTGCCTCAACATGTGCAGCAGGATCGCCCGATTCATGGCGCCGGAGATGTAAAAACCCTGCACTGCGTCGCAACCCAACCGGCGCAGGAACTCGTACTGGCTGGCGGTCTCAACGCCTTCCGCGACGACGGTCAGGCCCATGCGGCTGCCCATCATGATGGCGCTCTCGACCACCGCCTGGCTTTGCTCGTCCTCGACTAGCCGCTCGATGAATTCCCGATCGATTTTCAACTCCGTGAACGGCGTGGTCGTCAGGTTGTGCATGGAGCTGTATCCCTGGCCGAAATCATCCTGGGCCAACCCGAAACCCATCATGCGCAGCCGGCACGCGCCGGCATAGTAGTCACTGGGAAGGCTGGTGGTGCTGTTTTCCGTCAGCTCGAACGTGATGCTCGAGGGGTCCGCGCCGCCTTCCTGGACCATTCGGAACAGGCAATCAGGTAAGCGGCGATCATCAAGCAAGCGCGACGGAAGGTTGATGGATACATTGAGAGGGTAGCCGGCCGCTTTCCAGGCCGCCTGGGCCTGCAGCGTCTGTTCCAGGACATGCAGCGTCAGCGCCTTTTCCAGGCCATGCATCACCATCGCCGGGAGAAAGCTCGCGGGCAAAAGTACCGTGTCATCGGGGGTTACCCAGCGCACAAGCGCCTCCGCGCCCGTTATGGCGCCCCGGTCGATGGCCTGCTTGGGCTGGTACCACACCTGGATCTCGCCGTTCTTCATGGCCTCGAGCATGCGCTGCTTGTCATTCGCGCGAGGCGCCGCGCTGGGGATGGAACGCGATGCCGAGGACTCCCGCAGGCGGTTCATCAGCGTTCGGATCTCGTCGGCGCTGACCGGCTTGCAGAACTGCCCAACCACGTCGATGGCCAGCAGCTTGGCCAGCAAATAGACCGTTCTCACCAATTGCTTTGGAGAGGCGCTCATCAGTGCGAGGCCAGGGCGCTTTGGCAGATCCGCCATCCCCTGGATCACCCGAATCCCGTCTCCGGCGGGCATGCGCAGATCGGTCATCACCAGGTCGAACTCCTGGGTACGGATAAGGTTCAGCGCCTCGAGGCTGTTGTCTGCGATTTCCACATGGGCGACGCCTTCCTCGCGCATCAGCTCGGAAATGTAGTCGCGTTGCGGGCGATCGCTATCAACGATCAGAATTCTTGGGGACACGGTTGCCACCTGCGGGTCATGAGGTCGGATTGGGGGTCGGGCACATTCTCGGGATACGTCCGGATGATGATCTGTGCACACAGGGAAGCGTCGTAGTCTACGTACGGCCTAAGGCATATTCAGTCGGAGAACTTCGATTTTTTCCCTGTCTGACCAGGACGCGGGCGAGGCGAGCGCGGCCTTTTCAGTTGTTGACATTGCGTGCGGGTCGCAGGGCGAATGCCGTCGGCGCGAGCCAGCTGGACAGGCTTGCGATTCGCCGGGCACAGGCTGAGGGAGGCGCTACGGGGAACAGGGACGGCAGCGATTGCCTGGCGGTTCGCTCAGGCGCCGTCGCGGAAACCGACGCGCAGCGCCTTCCCGGGTTGACGTGGCTTTCGGTCCAGCCGCAAGCGCTGCCGGTGTTCGAGGCGTTTCCGTGCGCTTGAAGTTTGCGCGGGACAGGCGTGCAGGCTGTTGGCGCTGCTTGGTGCGGCCTGCGCCGGTTGCCTCGTGGTCGCGGCCTAGCGCCGCCGCGCCTCGCTGGGCCGCATGCCGAACCTGGCCTTGAACGCATTGCTGAAATGCGAAGAGCTGCTGAAACCCAGCGAGTAGGCGATGTCCGTGATCGAGCGGTGCATTTCCTGCGGCGAGCGGATCAGGTCATGGCATTTCTGCAGCCGCCGGCTCCAGATCCATTCCGCGGGCGATTCACCTTCCTGGCGGAACAGATGATGCAGCAGGCGCACCGAGATGTTGTGATGCCGGGCGATCGCTTCGAGCGACAGTTCAGGGTCGGACAGATGCTGCTCGATCCAGGACTGGATCAGGCTCAGCCGCGCCTGCCGATGCGGGTCGCCATCCGTGTCCGGACCCGGGTCGCGGTCCAGCGCCAGCGCCACGATGTTGAGCAGTTCGCCGCCCAGCCGGGCCTTGTCGGCATGCGTGATGGCGCGGCTTTCCGCCGCCAGGTTGACGCATAGCTGCGCGGCCAGCTTGCCGACGCCGCTGCCGATGCCGACGTTGCCCGCGATGGGGAAATCCTGCCGCGCCAGGCGGCTTCTCAGGCTTTCACGCGGGATCTCCAGATAGAGCGCGCGGATGTCGGCCAGGCATTGCAGGTCGTAGGGCTCGCCGGAATAGAACATCGCGGCGACCGCCTGATTCGACGGCAGTTCGTGCCTGCCCTGGACGAGCTGCGCGTGGCCTTTCTGCAGGATCTGCAGGTAGTAGCAGTCCTTGTCGAGCTGGGCCAGATGCTGCCTGCGCCGGCGGATCACGTGTTGCGACAGCCGGATGTCGGTGATCGACACCGGACCGAAATCATCCTTGCTCAGGCTGCCCTGGTAGTCGTTGGTGCCCGGCAGTTCCGCATCCAGCGCGATGTAGGCGCTGCACAGCGCCGTCTGCCATAACTCGCGCCGTTGCGGCAGCGCATGCTGCCGGGCATCGAAAACCAACTGCATATGTCTCTCCTGGAGGATGTCTTTGCAGCCTGGCGCAAGTCGCTTGCGCGTTGATGCAAGACTCCGCTCTGGGGCCGGCGATACGCTCCCGTCTCCTATGTGGATTTTATTCCATATGTCTTGAGCGCGATCAAGCTTGATGCTCGCGCTTTCCCCAAGACAGACAAGAAATCGGTTACCAGGAGGAGGTCGGCATGGCCATCAGCAATAGCGCGGGCGTCGCCCCGGCGGGCGGGATTACCGCGCAGCAATCAGGCAACAGTGAAATCAAGAAAGTCGTGGCCGCCTCGATGGCCGGGACGGTCGCGGAGTGGTATGAGTTCTTCATCTACGGCGTGGCCAGCACCCTGGTGTTCGGGCCGCTGTTCTTCCCCAAGGTCGACAGCCCCCTGAGCGCCATCATCGCCGCGTTCGCGACCTATGCCGTCGGCTTCATCGCCCGGCCGCTGGGCGGCATCGTCTTCGGCCATTTCGGCGACCGGCTGGGCCGCAAGAAGCTGCTGCAATTCAGCTTGCTGCTGGTGGGGTCTTCCACCTTCCTGATGGGATGCCTGCCCGGGTTCCAGGCCATCGGCTTCGCGGCGCCGGCGCTGCTGGTATTGCTGCGCTTCATCCAGGGCTTCGCCGTGGGCGGGGAGTGGGGCGGGGCGGTGCTGCTGATCGCCGAACACTCGCCGCCCGACCGGCGCGGCTATTGGGCCAGCTATCCGCAATCGGCGGCCTGCATCGGCAATGTGCTGGCCTCGATCGTGCTGTTCGGCCTGTCCTCGCTGCTGTCCAAGGAGGCCTTCCTGGATTGGGGCTGGCGCGTGGCCTTCTGGCTGTCCGGGATCATCGTTTTCGTCGGCTATTACATTCGCCGTTCGGTGGAGGACGCGCCGATTTTCGTGGAATCCTATCGCCGGCAGAAAGAGGCGCGCAAGAAGGCGGCCTCGCTCAAGGACGCGCTGGCCGCCTATCCGGGCAAGACCTTCTTCAGCATCCTGCTGCGGGTGGGCGAGAACACGGTCTATTACGTGATCGTGGTGTTCTCCATCACCTATCTCACCGTGCATGCCAAGCTGCCGTCGCAGACGGTGATGTTCATCATGTTCATCGCGAACATCTTCCAGTTCTTCTCGATGCTGTTCGGCGGCTACCTGTCCGACCGCATCGGGCGCAAGGCCTGCATCGCGCTGGGTTATGCCGGCTTGCTGGTCTGGGCGTTCCTGTATTTCCCTGGCCTGGATTCGGGCTCGAACGTTCATATCCTAGGCGTCATCTGCATGGGGCTGTTCTTCCAGGCGCTCTGCTACGGCCCGCAGGCGGCGTACTTCTCGGAGATCTTCCCGACCTCGATGCGCTATGCCGGCGCATCGTTCTGCTACCAGATCGCGACCATCGTGGCCGGTTCGATCGCGCCGCTGGTCGCGACCCTGTTGCTGCGCGACTACGGCGGCACCGGACCCATCGTGACCTATCTGGCCGGCACCGTGGTGCTGTCCCTGCTGGCGCTGGCCGTGCTGTCGGAAACCCGCAATGTGTCCCTGCACGAGGTGGACCGCGCCCACCAGGACCGTCACGGCGCCTGATTCGATTGGAGTAGAAGCATCATGAGTGAACGCATTACGCATTTCCGCACGCTGATCCTCGGCGCCGGCTTCGGGGGCCTGGGCATGGGCGCCCAGCTGGCGCGCAACGGCGACGACGATTTCGTCATCCTGGAGCGCTCCGGCGATATCGGCGGCGTCTGGCTGGACAACAATTATCCGGGCGCGGCCTGCGACACCGAGGCCCATCTCTATTGCTATTCGTTCTTTCCGCACCTGCGCGTCAGCCGCATGTACGCGGGGCGGGAAGAGCTGCTGGGCTATATGCACCGGCTGGCCGACGCCTATGGCCTGCGCGCGCATCTGCGCCTGAATCACGAGATCACCGAGGCCCGCTGGGATGGCGAGAGCCGCCTGTGGCGCTTCGAGACGCGCGGAGGGGAACGCTACACGGCCACGTACTTCGTGCCGGCGTGGGGGCAGCTGAACCAACCGTCGATTCCCGCCTTCCCCGGCCTGGAAACCTATCGGGGCGCGAGCTTCCATTCCGCGCGCTGGAATGGCGCCGTCGAACTGCGCGGCAAGCGCGTGGCCTCCGTCGGAAATGCCGCGTCGGCGGTGCAGTACGTGCCCGAGATCGCGCCCGAAGTGGCGCACCTGACGGTGTTCCAGCGTTCGGCGAACTGGATCATGCCACGCAATCAGCAGGTGTTCACGCAGGAGCAGCTGGATGCCTACGAGGCCGATCCGGCCGCCTTTGAGGCGTCACGCCGGCATCTGCATGCGTTCCGCGAAAACGGCTTTCGCCGCACGCAGATGGGCACCGACGAACAGCGGCAGGGCGTCGACGTCGCCAAGGCGCACCTGGCGGCGCAGGTCGCCGACCCGCAGCTGCGCGCCAAGCTGACGCCGGACTACGAGCTGGGCTGCAAGCGCATCCTGCGCTCCGACGATTTCTACCCCGCGCTGACGCGGCCCAACGTGACGCTGGAAACGCGGCCCATCAAGCGCTTCTACGCGCAAGGCATCGTGACGGCCGATGGCGAGGAGCTGCCGTTCGACGCGGTGGTGTTCGGCACCGGCTTCGCCAGCCAGGCTTTTCATGGCGATCTGGCCGTGCTGGGCGCGGCGGGCGCGAACCTGTCGCGGGCGTGGGAAGAGGGCGCGGCCGCCTATCTGGGCATGGCCGTGCCGGATTTCCCGAACATGTTCCTAATCTACGGACCCAACACCAATCTGAATCACAACTCGATCATCACCATGCTGGAAATCCAGCAGCGCTACATCGTCGAGGCGCTGAGGGCAGGGCAGGAGCAGGGCGCGGCGCTGAGCGTCAAACCGCTGGTGTATGCCCGCTACAACGAGCGCTTGCAGGCGGACATGACCACGTCGGCGTTTTCCGCCAGCTGCTCCAGCTGGTACAAGAACGCGGCGGGCAAGGTCATCAACAACTGGTCCGGGACCGCGGATCAGTATCAGGCGGCCGTGCGCTGGAACGCGGAGGACTATCTGTGGCTGCGCGCGGAGACGGCGCGATGAGCGAACGGCGCAAGCAGGACGTCGAGCGCGTCCCGCTATCCTCGATCGCCCCGGATGCGCGGGACCTGATCCAGGCCTATCGGGAAAGCGGCGAGATTTCTTTTCAGGACGTGCCCTTGGCCACCGCGCGGGAGAACTACCTGCGCGGCTGCGAGGCCAATGGCCTGCCGCGCGCCGATTGCGCCGTCGTCCGCGATCATGAGGTGCCGGTTCCAGGCGCGACCCTGCGCGTGCGAGAGTATCGCCGCGACGCATCGGGCAAGCCGCCGGCAGTGCTGTTCATGCACGGCGGAGGCTGGGTGATCGGCAACCTGGACACGCACGATGCCATCTGCCGGACGCTGGCCAGGGAAAGCGGAGCCGCGGTGTACGCCGTCGACTATCGCCTGGCGCCCGAGCATCCGTTTCCAACACCGCTGGACGATTGCGCCGCCGCGTTGCGCTGGCTGGTCGATCATGCCGCGAGCCTGGACGTGGATGTTTCGCGGCTGGGCCTGGCGGGCGACAGCGCCGGCGGCAACCTGGCCGCGGTCCTGGCGAACACGCAGGTTCTGTTGCCTCGGGCTTGCATCGTGCGGGCGCAGGTGCTGTTCTATCCCGTGACCGATCTGCGTGGCGAGACGGCTTCGTACCAACGCATCGTCGCCGGATTCCCACTGACCGCCAACTCGATGCACTGGTTCCGCGACCACTACCTGCGACCGGGTACTTCCTTGGACGACGCGCGTTTTCCCTCGCTTTTTTCTCCGCTTCTTTCTCCACTCCTGGCGCCGCGCCCGTCCAACGCTTCCCTGTTCCTGCTGAGTTGCGGGCTGGATCCCCTGGCGGACGAGGGCGTGGCCTACGCCGCGCGAGCCATCGCGGCCGGCGCGCGTGTCGAACATCACCACCTGCCAGCGCACGCGCATGGCATCATCACGTCGGCGGGCCGTATCGATACCGGGCGCGTCATGCTGATCCGGGCCGCCGCGTTCCTGCGTGAAACCTTGCTGCATAACTCCTGATGCATCGTCCTATGAACGCTTTCCAATTCCAGACTGTCCCGACCATCATTTCGGAATTCGGCGCGGCGCGCCAGCTCGGCGCCTTGCTGCGCAAGCAGTATCCGGCGCAGGTCCGGCTGTGCGTCGTCACCGATGGCTTCCTGCACAAGAGCGGCCTCCTGGCGCCGGCCCTGGCCGACCTGGCCAGGCATGGCTGGCAGGTGACCGTGATCGACGACGTGGTCGCCGATCCTCCGGAATCCGTCGTGCTGGACGCCGCCGAGCGCGCCCGCCAGGCAGACGCGGAGGTGGTGCTGGGCCTGGGCGGCGGCTCGTCCATGGACGTGGCCAAGCTGTTGGCCGTGCTGCTAGCGGGCCAGCAGCCCTTGGCGGACATGTATGGCGTCGGGAAAGTATCCGGCCAGCGCCTGCCTCTGGTGCAGATGCCGACGACCGCCGGCACCGGTTCGGAAGTGACGGCGGTATCCATCGTGACGACCGGGGAAACCACCAAGATGGGCGTGGTCGCGCCGCAGCTGTACGCCGATCTGGCGATTCTGGACGCGGAACTGACCCTGGGACTGCCCGGCGCCGCCACGGCCTATAC
Organism: Achromobacter sp. 1011791174; assembly: GCF_059760925.1. NCBI lineage: Bacteria > Pseudomonadati > Pseudomonadota > Betaproteobacteria > Burkholderiales > Alcaligenaceae > Achromobacter > Achromobacter sp. 1011791174. Next base: position 28,350 of record NZ_JCBANH010000058.1, on the reverse strand, counting down.
CGGCATCGACGCCATGGTGCATGCCATCGAGGCCTACACCTCGGCGCATCTGAAGAACCCGGTGTCGGACATGCTGGCCATCAAGGCGCTGGAGCTGCTGTCCCGCCATATCCTGACCGCGTGCCGGGACGGCGGCAATAAAGAAGCGCGCAGCGCCATGCTGCTGGGCGCCATGTTCGCCGGCCAGGCCTTCGCCAATTCGCCGGTCGCGGCCGTGCATGCGCTGGCATATCCCATCGGCGGCATTTTCCATGTTCCGCATGGGTTGTCGAACGCGCTGGTGCTGGCGCCCGTGCTGAAATTCAACGCGCCGGCCGCCAGCGGGCGCTATGCCGAAATCGCCGAGGTGGTGGTTCCGGGCGTGACGGGCAGCGACGAGGCCAGGACGGCTGCCTTGGTCGGCTATTTTGAACGGCTGGCTGTCGACACGGGGATTCCGCGCAGCCTGGGCGAGGTCGGCGTCAAGCGGGGAGATCTGGCGCGGATGGCCAGCGATGCCATGCGGCAGACGCGATTGCTGGTGAACAATCCTCGGGAAGTGACCGAAGCCGATGCGCTGGCGATCTATGCGGCGGCGTTCGAGCCGGTCGGCGGGTAGCCGGCACGGGACGAGCGATTGTGGATTCCTTGGCGTTGGTCGGGCGGCGGATCCTGGCTCGCCGGGGATCCGGGCGGCGAATCCGTAGGGAGATGGAGACAGCGGTTGGATCGCGGGTCGAAAGCGTGGAACGCTGACAGGATCCCGTCTCTATTGCTCATACCCATAATGCGCATAATGTGTATTATGTTAAGTTAGAATGATGCGGAAATTGGCTGGCTCCTCTCCTGCCGCTTGGCAACGCATGCCATATGAATCCAACGAAGGCACCAGGGATGCCTTCCTCATGCAGCGAGCCTGAGCAAGAGACCCACGACAGCGCAAGCGGCAATCACCTCGATCACCCCGCGCTTGAACCTGAACAGCGCGGTCGCGGCGCCTGCCGTAATCAGCGCAGCGCCCCAGTCAAAATGTCCCGCCAGCCCCGTCGGCCATAACACGTGATAGCCGAAGAACACGGCCAGGTTCAGGATGACGCCGACGACGGCCGCCGTAATGGCGGTCAGCGGCGCGGTGAACTTCAGGTCCTCTTTCGTGGCTTCAACCAATGGCCCGCCCACGAGGATGAACAGGAATGACGGCAGGAACGTGAACCAGGTCACGATGACCGCCGCGAGTGCTCCGGCCACGAACAGCAGCTCCGGGCCAAGCAAGCCCTGCGCGTACCCGCCTACGAATCCGACGAAAGCCACAACCATGATCAAGGGGCCGGGGGTGGTCTCTCCAAGCGCCAGTCCGTCGATCATCTGTATCGGCGTAAGCCATCCGTAATGATCGACCGCGCCTTGATAGATGTATGGCAGCACCGCATACGCGCCGCCGAAGGTCAGGTAGGCGGCCTTCGTGAAGAACCAGCCCATCTGCGTATACGCGCCTTGCCATCCATAAATCGCCGCAAGTATCGCCATTGGCGTGGCCCAGAGCGCGACACCGGCGGCGACGATCCAGATCAGGCGGCTCCAGCGAAATCTGGCGTGCGCTGGCGAGGGGGTGTCGTCGTCTATCAATGCCGGACCGTAGCCTCGCGAATTCGATCCATGACGCGACCCCACCTGGAAATACCCGGGCCATCGCCGACCGCCAACGAAGCCGATCAATGCCGCGATCGCGACAATCAGCGGGAACGGCAACGCCATCGCGAAGATCGCGACGAACGCCGCGGCTGCGATGCTCCAGAGAACGGGGTTTTTCAGCGCGCGCGATCCGATGCGATGGGCCGCGTATAGGACGATGGCGGTCACGGCCGGCTTGATGCCATGGAACAGGCCGGCAATGACGGGCACATCGCCCCAGGCGACATAGACCCAGGACAGTCCGATGAGGATAAACAGCGACGGCAGGACAAACAGGCCTCCCGCGACGATTCCGCCCCAAGTCCGATGCAGCAGCCACCCGATATAGGTTGCGAGCTGCTGCGCCTCCGGCCCGGGCAGCAGCATGCAGTAGTTGAGGGCATGCAGGAATCGTCGTTCACTGATCCAGCGTCGGCGTTCCACCAGCTCGGTGTGCATGATGGCGATCTGCCCTGCCGGGCCGCCAAAACTGATGAACCCCAGCTTCAACCAGAACCAGAACGCCTGCCGGAAGCTGACCGGCTGGGGTCGCTCGAGCACCTTGTCGACGGGCTCGCCAGTGGGCGTGGCAGTGTCCTGGATTTGCGTGTTCATGCTCTGCCCTCCTCCTCGAAGCTGGCCAGGAGCCCATCGAAGACTCCGCTGGCGAGCGCCAGGAGCTGGTCGTCGTCGGCAATCGTTGCCCTCAGGCCGGCCAGGACCTGCTCCACCCCGGCGGCCTCCGGAGGCTGAACGCCACCGACGTCCAGGAAGTGAACGATGGCGCCGAGCCGGTCCATGCCCTTGCTTTGCAAGCCGAAGGCGGTGACCAGGTTTTCGAACGTCACCTTTGCGCCTGCATGGGAAAACCTTGCGCCATCGAAGTCGAATCCCAGGGCGCTCTCTGGGCATTCCGCTGGCGAAGCGAGCCACAGGATGCGGGCATCCTTATCAATGTGGCGCCGAATCAGCCAAGCGCTAGCCAGTCGATCCACCCAGGGACGTGCGCGTGTCGCCCAGGTCCGCCCTTGATAGTCGTCGACAAGCAGCCGGACGATGGCGCCGTCAACCGCATGCGGTTCGTCCGGAGAGAGCGCGCGATTGGCGCCCTCTTCCAGCTCAAGCAAAGCGGCGTCTGCCTGGCGCCGGGCCTCCCCCGGAAAGAAATCAATGTCGCTCAGTTGGGCGTAGACCTTTCGGAACTTGCGCAATTGCTTCAACGCATCCATCGCCGTATCAGGGGATAGCGCCGCCTGAATCGGCTCAATGCTCTTCATCAGTTCGGCGTAGTCTGCGGATCGGTCGAAAAGCGCTGTGAGTCGCGCGGAGTCGTCATCCGGAAACGCGGTGTCGGCCAGATAGGCCGTCCCGCTGCTCTCTTGCACGGCATGCGCGATCGCGTTCAAGGTTTCCCGGGTGCGGTCCGATGACGGCAATAGATAGACGCCATCGCGCAGCACCGCCGCACCTGATGATTTCAGCGCCCGCCAGGCGCGCATGCGTGCCGTCGCGTTCTCGGTGGGCATCGAAAGGATCAGAGTCAGCCAAGTCATCTGTAGCGCCAACAATATCTATGTAGAAATATCTACTATTCTGTAGCGTACTCTTCAATTCAAGGAAACACCAGAGATTCCTGGTTGTACGCATGGTGTCTATGTCCATATCCTCCTGGGGGGGATATGATGCGACCATGATGAAACCTGATCCCCACCACCATCACGATGCCGTCGCCAAGCGTCTCAAGCGGGCGGAAGGCCACCTGCGCAGCATTCTTCAAATGATGGAAGCGCACCGCCCCTGCCTTGAACTTGCACAGCAGCTGCATGCCGTCGAGAAGGCCATATCACAGGCCAAGAAGGTTCTGATCCAGGACCACATCGACCATTGCCTGCAGGATGCCGTGGGCGATCTGGACGCGGACAGGCAGCGCACCATCGACGAATTCAAAGAGATCACCAAGTACCTCTAAGGCGTTATTCCATGTTGTCGTTTTCCGAGCTGATCGCTCAGGGTGCTTCGCACGCCTGGCTATTCATTCCCAGCGCCATCCTGCTGGGCGCCCTGCACGGCCTGGAGCCCGGCCATTCCAAGACGATGATGGCCGCCTTCATCGTCGCGATCCGGGGGACGGTGTGGCAGGCCGTGCTGCTGGGCGTCACCGCGACCATTTCGCACACGCTGATCGTGTGGGGTATCGGACTGGGCGGCATGTATTTATGGCGAGGCGTGGCTGCCGAGGCGTTGGAGCCTTACTTCCAGCTGGCCTCGGGCGCGGTCATCGTGCTGATCGCGGCCTGGATGTTCTGGCGAACCTGGCGGGAACAGCATGGCGACGCGCACGACCATTCCCATCACAATCATGAGCACGACGGGCACACCCACGGTCGGGAGCGACACGAGGTCGACACGGGGCACGGCCGCGTCGCCCTCGAAGTGTTCGAGGACGGCGTACCTCCTCGGTGGCGTCTGACCAACCTGCGAGGGAGTCACTGTCAGGCAGAGGATGTGACGCTGACAACCGAACGAACCGATGGCCGTCAGCAGGTGTTCCTGTTCGTGCAGAAGGATGGCTACCTGGAGTCACTGGAACAGGTACCGGAACCTCATGAGTTCATGGCACGCCTGGCGTTGACTCACGGTGGCCGCGTCCACAGCTATGACGTCGCGTTCCTGGAGCCAGATAACCACCAGCACGATCACATTCACGAACCGTTGCGCGGATTGGATGTCGCGGCTGAGCAATACCAGGACGCCCACCAGCTGGCGCATGCCAACGACATCCGTCGGCGATTCGCGAACCGGAATGTGACCAACTGGCAGATCGCTTTGTTCGGACTGACGGGAGGTCTTATTCCCTGCCCTGCGGCCATCACCGTGTTGCTCCTGTGTTTGCAGTTAAAGGAGTTCACCTTAGGGGCTGTGCTGGTGTTGTGCTTCTCGATCGGGCTGGCCATCACCCTGGTTACTGTTGGGGCAGTTGCGGCGCTTAGCGTGCGGCACGTTACCCAGCGTGCTCCCTGGTTCAGTGCAATAGCTCGGCGGGCTCCCTACCTGTCCTGTGTGCTGATCATCGCAGTCGGCATTTACGTTGGCGCCCATGGATGGCTTGGACTGCCTTCCGCCTAGCGTCGGAAAGGAGGGCCAGCACCGCTCCGCTTGTTGCTGCTTGACGACTATTGCGCATGCTCTTTCATCGCTCTGCATTATGCAAACCAACGACGGCCGCCTCTTTTCCCGGCATCCGCCCGGCGTCGCCTAGTGAGAAAAAAACACCGGCAAGGTCATCGCCTCCAACAGCGAGCGCGTGGCGCCTCCCATGATCCATTGGCGCGTGCGGCTGTGTCCGTATGCCCCCATGACGATCAGGTCCGCGCCGAAATCGGCGGCCGCGCTCAGGATGGCGTCTCCGATGCCGGCCTCTCGTGCGTCGCGGAACTCCGACTCCAGCTGGGGAAAGCCGTGGCTGGCGCAGTAGGCGGCCAGGTCTTCGAAGGAAGCCCGCAGATCCGGATCGGCCGGGGCCCCGTGGCCCAGCGTCAGGGCGCGCAGCGCGCTGGCGCCGCGCAGCAAGGGCGCCGCGTCGGCGATCGCGCGGGCCGACTCGCGGCTCTGGTTCCAGCAGTACAGCACCCGCGCGCCCGCGTTGCGGAAGGACCCCGCCGTCGGCAGCACGATGACGGGACGCCCGGCGGATAGCAGCACCTGCTCAACGAAGTCGTTGCCGGTGGCGGCTTCCACGTCGCCGGCATTCTCCTGGCCCAGGATCAGCACATCCGAATGACGCGCGTGCCGGACGACGCACTCGGCGGGCATGTCCTCGCCCTGGCGCCAGGACGCGGCCACGCCGGCCTGCGCCGTGGCTTCGCTGAACGCCGCCTGCACTGCCATGCGTCCCTTGGTGTTGAGTTCCTTGACGAGGTCGAGCGCGCGGACCCACATGCCGCCTTCGTCGTAAAAGTAGCGCGGCAGCATGTAGCTGGCGAATATGCCGGTGAGATGGGCATCGTGCGGCCTGGCCATCTGCAGGGCGAATTCAACGCGGCGGCGGCAGTCGATGCCGTTGTCGAGATGTACGGCGATGCGGCGGAACATGGCGAATATCTCCCCGTGTTTGCATGGGTTGCCGGCGGCCGGCTTGCGCGCCCTGCCCGGCCTGGTCTGTCCTGCCATCTTGCGCCGGCGGTCCGGCTCCGGGTTGACGATAGTCAAGCGAAAAACAGGGACGAACGTCGAGGCCGGGCGCAAAAGAGCGCGCCAGCTTGACCGCCGTCAAGGGCGCGCGCCGTGGCGGCGCGATGATGGGCGCATGCCTGCCCTTCCCCGCTACATCCTGCTCCGCCTGGAGGCGCCATGAAGAATGTACTCATCCCGGTCGACGGATCCGCCAATTCGCTGCGCGCCGTGCACTACATGATCGACCATGTCCGCGAGCATGGCGCCTGCAACCTGCATCTGCTGAACGTGCAGCCGCCGATCGTCTCGGGCACGGTGCTTGCCTTTGTGTCGAGCGATATGATCCAGGAGTACTACGAGGACGAAGCCAGGACGGCGCTGGCCGATGCCCGGATCGCGCTGGACAAGGCAGGCGTCATGTATCAGTCGGGATTGCGGGTCGGCAAGATCGCCGAAGCCATCAAGGCCTACGCGGCCGAGCAACAGTGCGACCATATCGTGATGGGATCGCGCGGCCTGGGCGCGGCGGGCAGCCTCATGCTCGGGTCGGTGGCGCTCAAGCTGCTGCATATCGTCCATCTCCCCGTCGTGCTGGTCAACTAGGACCGGCGCGGGGAAGCTGGCCCGGCCAGACCAGGGGAAGCCATGATTTCCGTGCCGTCCAACAATGAAGTGGACCGTCTGCACGCCTATTGGCGGGCCAGCAATTACCTGTGCGCCGGCATGCTGTACCTGCGCGACAACGTCCTGCTGCGCCGGCCGCTGGAGCCGGCGCACATCAAACCGCGGATCCTGGGGCACTGGGGCACGTGCCCCGGCCTGAGCTTCACGCTGACGCATCTGAACCGCCTCATCCGCGAGCACGACCTGGACCTGATGTTCGTGTGCGGCCCAGGACACGGCGCCGCGGCGGTGCTGGCCCATGCCTATCTCGACGGGCACTACTCGGAGCGCTATCCCGAATGCTCGCAGGACGAGGCCGGCATGACGCACCTGTTCCGGCACTTTTCGGCGCCGCACGGCATCGGTTCGCACTGCACGCCACAACTGCCCGGCTCGATCCACGAGGGCGGTGAGCTGGGCTACAGCCTGTCGCACGCGTTTGGGGCGGCCTTCGACAATCCCGACCTGATCGTCGCCGCGATGGTCGGGGACGGCGAGGCCGAAACCGGCGCGCTGGCCGCCTCCTGGCAATCGGCCAGGTTCCTGAACCCGGCGCGCGACGGCGCCGTGCTGCCCATCCTGCACCTGAACGGCTACAAGATCGCCAACCCTGCCCTGCTGGCACGCATCCCTCCCGCGGAACTGCAGGCCTTCTTCGAGGGGCATGGCTATCGCCCCTGTTTCGTGGCTGGCGACGATCCGCCCGCCATGCACCGGAAGATGGCACGCGCGCTGGGCCAGTGCGTGGCGGAAATCCGGGCGATCCAGGCCCGCGCGCGCGGCGGCGGCGGACCGGCGAGGATTCGCTGGCCCATGATCGTGCTGCGCACGCCGAAAGGCTGGACCGGGCCTCGGCGGGTCGACGGCCATGCCGTGGAGAATTCCTGGCGCTCGCACCAGGTTCCGCTGGCCGACCCTGCCGGGCGGCCGCAGGAATTGCAGGCGCTGGAAGCCTGGCTGCGCGCCTACCAGCCCGAGACCCTGTTCGACCAGGAGGGCCGGCTGGCGGCCGGGCTGCGGACGCTGGCCCCGACCGGCGCGCGCCGCGTCAGCGCCAACCCGCATGCCGATGGCGGGGCATTGCGGCGTCCGCTCGCCCTGCCCGGGCCGGACGCATACAGCCTGCCGGTCGCCGCGCCCGGCGCCGCCGACGCGTCGCCCACGCAGGCGTTGGGCGCCTATCTGCGGGACGTGATGCGCGCAAATCCGGACCGCTTCCGGCTGTTCGGCCCCGACGAGACCGCCAGCAACCGCCTGGAGGCGGTCTATGAAGCCAGCGGCAAGGCCTGGATGGTCCAGCGGCTGGAGGGCGATGCCGACGGCGGCCACCTCGCCCCGGACGGGCGCGTCATGGAAATCCTCAGCGAGCAGACGCTGCAAGGCTGGCTCGAAGGCTACACGCTGACCGGCAGGCACGGCCTGTTCGCCACCTACGAGGCCTTCGCGCACGTCATCGATTCGATGTTCAACCAGCACGCGAAGTGGCTGGACAAGGCCCGGCGGCTGGCGCCGTGGCGCGCCCCGGTTCCGGCGCTGAACCTGCTGCTCACCTCGGTCGTCTGGCGCCAGGACCATAACGGCTTCAGCCATCAGGATCCAGGCTTCCTGGACGTGGCGGCCAACAAGCGGCCCGACGTGGTGCGCATCTATCTGCCGCCGGACGCCAATTGCCTGCTGAGCGTGGCCCGGCATTGCCTGCAGTCGGTCGGCCATGTCAACGTAATCGTGGCCGACAAGCAGGCGCACCCCGTCTACCTCGACGCGGCCGGGGCGGCGCGCCATTGCCGGGCCGGCATCGGCGCCTGGGATTGGGCGGGCACGTTCGTGCAGCACGAGCCCGATGTGGTGCTGGCCTGCGCCGGCGACATTCCCACGCAGGAAGCGCTGGCCGCGGTCGCATTGCTCAAGTCCCTGTTTCACGGCCTGAAGATCCGCTTCGTCAACGTGGTCGATCTTTTCACGCTGGTTCCGCCGGCCGTGCATCCGCATGGCCTGCCGGACGAGGCGTTCGACGCGCTGTTCACGGCGGACAAGCCGGTGATCTTCAATTTCCATGGCTATCCCGCGCTGATCCACCGGCTGTGCTACCGCCGGCGCAACCATGCCGGCTTTCACGTGCATGGCTATCGTGAAGAGGGAGACCTGAATACGCCCTTCGAACTCGCGGTGCTCAACGGCATCGACCGCTACAGCCTGGCGATGGATGTGCTCGAGCGCGTGCCGCGCCTGCGTGGCTGCGCCCCGGCCGCCCGCGAGCGCCTGCTTGCGCAGCGCGACCGGCAGCTGGCCCAGGCGCGCGCCGAAGGCCTGGATCCGGAAGAGAACCGCAATGGCCGGTGGCCCGACCAAGGGCTGGAGAATGCGTGACGGGCGGGCTCGCGCGCGCCGGCGCAAGCCCGCGCCCATCGGCCCGCCCGCGCTGGGCGCCGGCCTGATCACCGGCGCGGCGGACGACGATCCCAGCGGCATCGCCACCTATTCCCAGGCCGGCGCGCAGTTCGGCTACGCGATGCTGTGGACCATGCCGCTGACGCTGCCGCTGATGGTCGCGATCCAGCTCGTCAGCGCGCGCATCGGCTGCGTTACGCGGCGCGGCCTGGCCGCCAACATCAAGCGCGATTTTCCGCCAATAGTGCTGTGGGCCGTGGTCGGACTGCTGCTGACGGCCAACACGCTCAACCTGGCCGCGGATATCGCCGCGATGGCGCAGGCGGTGCATCTGGTCGCGGGAGGGCCGGTAGGGCTGTATGCGGCGGGTTTCGGCGCGCTCAGCCTGACGCTGCAGGTGTACATGCGTTATCAGGCCTACGTGCGCTGGCTCAAATGGCTGACGCTGGCATTGCTGGCCTATGTCGCGGTCGCCTTCACCGTCGAGGTGGACTGGCCAGCCCTGATCCGCGAGACCGCCCTGCCCGGCCTGGCGCTCGGCCACGATGCGCTGCTGATGATCGTCGCGGTGTTCGGCACCACCATCAGTCCCTATCTGTTCTTCTGGCAGGCCGCCCTGGAGATGGAGTCCGGCCATGATGGGCGGCCGCGCTCCGGGGCCGGCCTGCGGGCACAGTTGCGGCGCATCCGCGCGGATACCCTGGTTGGCATGACTTTCTCGAACCTGATTGGCTTTTTCATCATTCTCGCCACCGCCGCCACGCTGCACGCGGACGGCGGCGCGGCTATCCAGACGTCCGCGCAAGCCGCCGAGGCGCTGCGGCCGCTGGCCGGGGACTTCTGCTTCGCGCTGTTCTGCCTGGGCATCGTGGGCACCGGCCTGCTGGCCGTGCCGGTGCTGGCGGGGTCGGCCGCCTATGCCGTGGCCGAGGCCGCCGGCTGGCCGGGCAGCCTGGACGCCCGTCTGGACAAGGGCGAGGGCGCGGCCTTCTACGCGATCATCGGCGCGGCCACCATGGGCGGAGTGGCGCTGTGCTTCACCCCGCTCGATCCGGTGGCGGAACTGTTCTGGGCGGCGGTGTGCAATGGCGTGATCGCGCTGCCCATCATGAGCGTGATGATGCTGCTGGCGTCGCGGCCCAAGGTCATGGGCGCGCATGTCATCGGTCCCGGCCTGCGCCTGGCGGGCTGGAGCGCCACGGGCGTCATGGCGCTCGTCGTCGTCGCCATGCTGGCCACGCTCTAGCGTCCCTGGAGCATCGCGCCGTCGGCGGCGCAGGCGGCCGACGCGTCGCTGCACAGGAACATCGGCACCTTGATGAACAGGCTGCCCGACAGGGACAGTCCGCGCGCCAGATGGTCGTCGGCCAGGATGAAACCGGCGATCGGTCCTGGCGCCGGACCGCGCGGCCCCGTCAGGGCCTGCTCGTCCAGGATCTGGATGGCGCCGTTCTCGCCCTCCACCCAGCCCGGCGCGGCCAGGAACGTCTGCAGTGCGTCCTGTGTCGAAAAGAACAGGACGAGGGACTTGCCGTCCAGGCCGAGTATGGCCCCGGGCGGACCGGCGATAACGTTGTAATAGGTGCGTTCGCCGCCCGCCTCGATCAGCACGCCGCGCCCATAGGCCACTCCCAGGATGCCGCCATCCGCCCGCAGGCCGGGCACGATCAGCGTGCCGAAGGCGCGGGCCAGCACGGCGCGCGCCCGGGGAGACAGCCGGTACAGGCGTAACAGCACGGCCTCGGACTCCTGATCGACGCGCGCGAGCATGGCAGGCGAGACGCTCATCGGGCTCCTGGCCGGTTGCGCCCGGGCGCCGGCCGTCGGCAACAGCATGAGCAGGACATGGAACAGCACGAGGGCGAGGCGCGTTTTCATACCGGCTCCCTGATCTTGGGCAAGTGTCCGGCGGCCCCTTGCCGTCCGGACGGACAAGTCCATTGACGCATGGCCGCGCCCGCCCGCTGTTGACAACAGTCAAGCACGGCGCCTCGGGGCGGTGCTACACCAAGGCATCGGCGCGGCCATGCGGGCCGATGCGCCAGCATCACGAGGACGCGCCATGACCGAGCCTGGGGATATTTCGGATCTGGTCTATGCGGACCGCTACGCGTGGCCAGGCGAGTCGTTGCGGATCGATACGTACCGCCGGGTGGCAATCGCGCTGGCGGCGCGGGAGGCCGGACCGGAGCGGGAGCGCCACGCCGCCCTCTTCCTGGAAAATTTCCTCGCCGGCGCGATCGGCGCGGGGCGCATCATGGCCAATGCCGGCGCCGCAGACGGCGACGGTGACGGCGGGGCCACCATGGTGAACTGCTTCGTCCAGCCTGCCATCGATCCCGGCCTGGGCTGGCCGCAAGGCCTGGATGCGGCGCTGGCCCGCGCCGTGCGCACGATGTCCATGGGCGGTGGCGTCGGCTATGACTTCAGCCCTGTGCCGCCCGCGGACTCAGGCGCGGGTCGGGGCGGCGCATGCGCCGTCATCGACCGCTACGACCAGGCCTGCCAGGCCCTGGCCACGCCGGCCAGGCGCCGGCGGGGCGCGCAGATGGGCGTACTGGCCTGCGATCATCCGGACCTGCCCGCCTTCCTGCGCGCCAAGGCCGGACGGCGCCGCTGGCCGACCCTGAACCTGTCGGTCGCGCTGAGCGACCGCTTCCTGCGGGCCGTGGAGAACGACGAGGCGTGGACCCTGCGCCATGCCTGCCCGCCGGCGGGCGGACAGGCATCACAGCGAGGCGTGCGTGGCGACGATGGAACCTGGCCCTATGCCCGCCTGCCGGCGCGGCGGCTGTGGGAGGCGCTGACCGCCGCGGCCTGCCGGGACGCTGAACCGGGGGTGCTGTTCGTGGACACGATCAATGCGCTGAATCCGCTGCGCGACAGCGAACGCCTGTCGGCCACCAACCCTTGCGGCGAGCAACCCCTGCCGCCCCATGGGAGCTGCGTGCTCGGGCCGATCAATGTGTCGCGCTTCGTGCGCAATCCGTTCGGCGCGAACGGACCGCCCGGCTTCGATTTCAGCGAGCTGGGACGACGCGTGCGGATACAGGTGCGCCTGCTGGACAACGTGCTGGACCTGACCTGCTGGCCTTTGCCGGAGCAGGCGGCCGAGGCCCGGGCCAAGCGCCGTATCGGCGTGGGACTGTCCGGGCTTGGGGATGCGCTGCTGATGCTGCGGTTGGACTATGGCTCGCCGGCCGCGCGCGTGTTCGCCGCGCGGATCGCTCGCTGCATCCGCGACCAGGCCTATCAGGCGTCGGCCGGGCTGGCGGCTGAACGCGGCGTGTTTCCCGCCTATGCGCCAAGACCGTATCTGGAGCCCAGGGCCGGATGGCCACCCCTGCCGCCCGCCGTGCAGGTCGCCATCCGGCGGCACGGCCTCAGGAACAGCCATCTGGTTTCGTTCGCGCCCACGGGCAGCGTCAGCATCGCCTTCTTCGACAATTGCTCGACCGGCATCGAGCCGGCCCACGCGTGGCAGTATCGCCGCCGGCTGCGCATCGGCGAGGCCCCGGCGCGCAACGTGGTGGCGCAGAATCCCGCATGGCGGCTCTGGCGCCGGTTGCATGGCGATGGCGACGAACTGCCGCCCTACTTCCGCCGCGCGGCCGATATCGCCCCATCCGCGCATATCGCCATGCTGGCGGCGCTGCAGCCCTGGGTGGATGCCGCGATTTCGAAGACGGTGCCGCTGCCGCCCGAGTGCACGGCGGCAGAGGTCGGCGCGCTGTTCCTGCAAGCCTGGCGCCTGGGAGTGAAAGGTCTGACGGTGTTCCGGCCGGATCCCCGGATGCCGGCGGTGCTGGAGCCGGCCCGGCACGAAGGGCAGACAGGCCCGGCGGCTCCCGCGGCCGCCTGAGGGGGATGCCGCGTCACGCGGTGGCGCGCGGCGCTTCGGCGCCAGCGGGCCCGAGGCGTCGGGCCACCCGTCCGCGGCTGGCCTGCGCCCAGAAAGGCGGCCGCCGCAGCAGGCGCCGGCTGGCTGAGCGCAGGCCATCGCCGGCCCTGCGCAGCAATCGCAGGGCCGCTTTGTCGCCTTGTCGACCCGCCAGCCTGCCGGTCGACAGGCTGACACACACATCGCGCCCCAGCGCGGCGGCTGTACGGAAGTCCTGCGCGCTGCCCAGCGCGCCTTGCACGTCGGCCAGGGCCTTGACGTAGCGCTCGAGCTTGCGGGATGGACTGAGCAGCAACAGCGCCTCGCTGGCATAGCGCAGGCGTTTGACGCGGATCCGCGCCGCATGCTGGCGCCGCGGCCCCTGGTCGGCGGCGTTATCCAGGCGCGCGCGCAGCGCCGCGTCCCAACCCTCGAGGCGGCGGCCGAGCGCGCGATACAGCGACCGGGGCGCGCGCTCGGCCGGCCGAGGCTTGCGGATCGATATCCGGATCGGCATCGCAGAGCTGCGGCAGCACTTCCATCGTGAAGACGTCCCAATCGCGCGCCCGCGACAGCGGCTGCATGGCCCAGGCCACTTCCTTGCGCAGCGCGCGACGCATGGGGCGCGCGCCTGGCGGCCGTGGCAGCAGGTCGGACAGCGCGCACAGCCGGCGCACGTAGATCCGCAGATCATGGATGAGATCCGGGCCGGCGTCCGCCACGGCGGCCCGGCCCTCGCCCAACCGATGCGCGCGGCTCCAGATTTCGCCGAACCAGGTGGCGGCGACGGCTTCCAGCCCCGTGTGCAAGGCTGGCGCGGGCTCCGCCCGGGCCGCGCCATTGCCTGGGCTCGAGGCCTTGGCTCCGGCAAGGCTTCGGACCGCGCCGTCGGCCGAACTCCTGGCCGGTCGCCCGGCGGCGCGGGTATCCTGCCGGGCACTGCCGTTGGCCGATGCCGGCCGCGTTGATTGCGCCATGACCGCGCTCCTGTGTGGGTGGTGATCATGACCACGGTACTCGCTGGCGCAACAGGCTTGTTGACGCGAGTCAAGCTCGCGACGGTCGGGCCGAAACCGAACGGCCCGATTTTTTTGGTTGACCATGCTCAATATGCCGCTCTGGCGAGGCGGGAGACGGGATGGGGGGCCGCCGTGGCGGGCGTCGCCGACCGGCTGGAAATCCGCTGAATCAGGGAATCAGCACAGCGGTGGCCTGCAGGCGCCCCTGTCGCAGGTCATCCAGGGCGTCGTTGGCCTGTTCGAGCGGATAGGTCCGGACGTCGCAATGTATGCCCGCCGCCGGGGCCAGCGCCAGGAATTCGCGGGCGTCGGCCCGCGTCAGGTTGGCCACGGACACCAGCTTGCGCTCGCCCCACAGCAGGCGGTACGGAAATGCGGGAATGTCCGTCATGTGTATGCCGCCGCACACGACGCATCCGCCCTTGCGGACGGCCCGCAAGGCCATGGGTACAAGCTCGCCGACGGGCGCGAAGATGATGGCCGCGTCCAGGGGTTCCGGCGGGTCGACGCCGCTGTCGCCGGCCCAGGCCGCGCCCAGCGTGCGCGCGTGCAACTGGGCGACGGCGTCGCCGGGTCGGGTGTAGGCATGCAGACGGCGATGTTGCCAGGCGCAGATTTGCGCCAGCGCCTGCCCGGCCGAGCCGAACCCGTACACGCCCAGGCGGCGGGCGTCGCCAGCCGCTCGCAGCGCGCGCCAGCCGATCAGGCCGGCGCACATCCACGGCGCCATGGATTCGGCCGGACCGGCCTGCGGCAGCGGATACACATATGCGGCTTCGGCCAGCATGTGCGACGCAAAGCCGCCGTCGCGCGTATAACCGGTGAACGCCGCCGCATCGCAGAGGTTCTCGCGTCCGGTCAGGCAGAACGCGCAGCGGCCGCAAGTCCAGGCCAGCCAGGCGGCGCCGGCGCGGCGGCCGGCCAGGCGCGGGTCGACGCCCTCGCCTGTCTCCTCGACGATGCCGATCACCTCGTGTCCGGGCGTGACCGGATACCGCAGGCCCGGCAGCTCGCCGTCCACCACGTGCAGATCCGTGCGGCAGACGGCGCATGCCTCGACCTTCAGCAGCACCTGGCCGGGGCCGGGCCGGGGCGTGGGCAACCGTTCCAGGCTGAGGGGCGCGCCAGGCGCCCGTTGCGACATGGCTCTCATGGGAAGTATCCACAACGGCCCGGCGTGCCGGCGCCGGGCCCATCGCGCCCTAGCCCACGACCAGCCTGTCGTTGACCTCGGCAACGCCGGGGGCAGACCAGGCCGCGCGCTCGGCCGCGCCGCGCTCGATCCAGCTATTCACGCAGCCATTGAGCGTGACCTTGTTGTCCTGCACGTTGACCTCGACGCGCGTGGCCTCCAGCTGCGCGCTGCGCAGCAAGGCATCCTCGATCCGGCGCTTGATGTCGCTGGCGCGCGCCGACGGCGCGACTTCGATCTGGTTCGAGATGCCGATCACGCCCGACAGCTTGCGCACCGCGCGCTCGGCGGCGTCGCGCTGATAGAACCAGTCCACCGTGCCGTTCAGCGTCACCCAGCCCTTCTGCACCGTTACCTGCACCTTGCCATCGGGCACAGTGGAATCCCACGCGATGATGTTCAGCGCGCGCGCGGCGACCTGGTCGTCGGCCAGCTGCTTGGCCGCAGCCGTCCGCACCTGGATTTCCTGGGCGATGCCGCGCACGCCCTTGACGCGCTGCACGGTATGCTCGGCGGCCAGCTTCTGCGCATAGGTTTCGACATAGCCGTTGAGCATGACCACGCCGTTCTCGACCGTCACGTCGATATGCAGATCGTCGATACTGGGCTCGAACGCCAGGGCCTGCCGGACCCGGTCCCGCAATGCTTCGTCACTCATGATGCTCTCCTGGTTCCGGGGCGGCGCCCCGCCATGCGCCAGCGCCGGCGGCGCTGGTCGCGTCCAGCCTTTGCATGACCTACTCGATCTGCAGCAGCCGGCCGTTGCTGCCCGCTTTTTTCGGCAAGGTCAGCACCAGCACGCCGTTCTCGCATACGGCCCTGGCAGCGGCCGAATCGATCGGACTGGCCAGCGTCACCGAGCGTTGGATCTGCCCCCAGTAACGTTCCTTGCGCAGAACCTTGCCTTCATCCTTGACCTCGCTACTCTGCTCCTTGTTGGCGAGAATCATGACCGTGGCGCCGTCTATTTCGACCGAGATGTCCTTTTTCTCGACGCCGGGCAATTCCGCTTTCAGGACATATTTGTCGCCGGCTTCGGTGACGTCGATGTCCATGCGCGGAAAGTCCTCGTCCGTGCGAGACCGGATCGGCCTCAGCAGCGCCTGGAAGACATCGGGGAACGTATCGAGGGACAGGGGGCTGTATTGAGTAAGTCGGGACATGGTGGCTCCTTGGAAGACCGCTTGCGTTCAACCGCAACCGTCCAGTTCATCTTGAGCGTTCGCGTCCGGGCCTCGTTGACTTTTGTCAGGGAAAATGGGTGGGCCCTAGAAGTCAATGCTCGCTTCCTGGGTATTGCGGTTCGACACAGCGGTTTCAGCTAGTCTTGGGCCTGCCCGCGTGACCTGACTCCGCACTCGGCGACAGATTCCGCCCTGGCTCTTGCCGCGAGCCGGGCCACCGGTCAGGCTTCCATTCCATAATGCTCCGGCAACAGCCCCATCCCGGCTCCCCCAGGAAGTTGCTTGCGTATTCGCCCGCTCCGGAGGTGCCGCACTCCCCTTTTCCCTGTAGTGCCCATAACTACAACAATATGATCCCTTGAACCGTGAGGTCCTATACCCATGAGAAAATTTCTCAAGATCCTGGGCAGCCTGGTCGTGACGGTGGTGATTGCGGTCGCCCTGTTCCTGTACTGGCCGCTGCACCAACGTTCGGTCCCGGCTCCGGACAACGACAAGCCCCTCGACGCCGTGCTCGTCGGCGGCGGCATCATGAGCGTGACCCTCGCCACCTACCTGCAGGAATTGCAGCCGGACTGGCGCGTCGAGCTCTTCGAACGCCTGGACGGCGTGGCGCTGGAAAGCTCCAATGGCTGGAACAATGCGGGCACCGGCCACTCGGGCTTCGCCGAGCTGAACTACACCCCCGAGATGCCTGACGGTTCTGTCGACATCAAGCGGGCCATCAACATTGCCGAACAGTTCGAGATTTCGCGCCAGTTCTGGGCGCACCAGGTCAAGGCTGGCCGCCTGGGCCAGCCGTCGGACTTCATCAACCCCACCGGCCACATGAGCTTCGTCTGGGGCGATGACCGCATCGAGTATCTGCGCAAGCGTCGCGATGCCCTGGTCAAGAGTCCGCTGTTCTACGGCATGGAGTATTCGACCGACACGGCGCAGATCCGCCAGTGGGCGCCCTTGCTGATGGAGGGCCGCGATGCCGGCCAGAAGGTTGCCGCGACCTACATGCCGCTGGGGACCGATGTGAATTTCGGCGTCATCACCAACCAGCTGACCCAGGGCCTGCAACGCAACCCCAATTTCAAGCTGCAATTGCGGCATGAGGTTACCGCGCTGCGCCAGAACGGCGACAAAACCTGGAACGTCACGGTCAAGGACCTGAAGACCGATCAGGAACGCACGGTCAAGTCGCGCTTCGTCTTTATCGGCGCCGGCGGCGCGTCGCTCAAGGTATTGCAGCTGTCCGGCATCCCGGAGTCGAAGAACTACGCCGGCTTCCCTGTGGGCGGCCAGTTCCTGGCCTTCGACGCGCCGGCCGTTGCCGGCCGCCACGCGGTCAAGGCCTACGGCATGGCCGATACCGATTCGCCGCCGATGTCGGTGCCTCACCTAGATGCGCGCAAGCTCGACGGCAAGCCAGTGGTGCTGTTCGGTCCGTTCGCGCTGGCCACGACCAAGTTCCTCAAGCAGGGCTCGACCTTCGATCTGTTCTCGTCGGTGACCCACAACAACGTCGCCAGCATGGTGGACGTGGGCATGGAGAACCTCGATCTGGTCAAGTATCTGGTGGACCAGGCGCAACTGACCGACGCGGACCGTCACGCCCAACTGCTCAAGTACTACCCGCAGGCCAAGCGCGAGGACTGGCGCCTGGTGACGGCGGGTGAGCGTGTGCAGGTCATCAAGCGCGATCCGGAGAAAGGCGCGATCCTGCAGTTCGGCACCGAAGTCGTGACCGACAAGGACAACACCATTGCCGCGCTGCTGGGGGCCTCGCCCGGAGCCTCGACCTCGCCTCCCATCATGTTGAACCTGCTGGCCAAGGCCTTTCCACAGCAGATGGAAGCGGGTTGGAAGGCGCGCCTCAAGGAGATCATTCCGTCGTATGGCCAGAAGCTCAACGACAGTCCGGCGCTGACCAACCAGATCCGCGCCATGACGAGCCGGGTGCTGCAGCTGCCGTATGTGGAAGTGCCGGTGCCGGGCGCCACGCCAGCCTCGGCGCCGGTCGCGCCAGCCGGAGGAGCACCGGCGACGCCGGCCCCCGGCCGCAATGCCAACACCGAGATGCAGGCGCTGTAACGGCCTGCTCAGCCCTCCCTCGCGGGAGGGCTTTTGCTTGTTGCAGGCGGCTTTCCCGCCGCCCTGGCCTGGCCCGGGGCGGCGCGCGGTCGCTCCGGGCGCCCTGCCCTTACGTCGCCAGCAGCTTGATCGCCGCCAGGATGCTGACCGCCCAGGTCGTCATGCGCACGACGCCATCCCCCAGCCGGCTGACCGCCTTGGCGCCCAGCGTGCCGCCCAGCGCGCAACCCAGCGCCAGCGGCAGCGTCATCGGCCACGGCACCACGCCGCGCCAGATGAACACGGCCACGGACGCGGTCGAGATGACCAGGCTCAACCGCGTGCCGAGCGCGGCGGCGGTGGACGGCGTGTGGCCGTGCAGCGCCACCAGCGTCAGGATCAGGAAGACGCCATAGCCGGCGCCGAAAAATCCGGAATACACCGCCAGCACCAGCACCAGCACGAAACCGGTGAACCGCTGCATGGCGCTGGGCGAAACGTTGACCGTCTTCGGGCGGCGTCCGGCCCAGAAGGTGCCGACGATGGAGGCAACCAGCAGGAACAGCACCACGCTGCGCAGCCGCATCGGGTCGATGATGGTCAGGAGCTGCGCGCCCAGCACGGAACCGAGCAGGCACATGGGCCACAGCCATCCGGGCACCGGCACGGCGGTCTCCGGCAGCTTCTTCGCATGGGCCAGCGAGCCCGTCAGGAAGGCGGCCCACAGCGCCACCTTCACCGCGATGACGCTGTCGTCGGCGGCGATGCCGGCCAGCATCAGCAACGGCACGCCCAGCGTCACCCCGCCTCCCGCCGTCACCGCCACCACGCCGCAGGGCAAGCCCAGCGCGAACATCAACAACATGGCCTGCATCGACATGTCCACCATCGTCTCCATTTATTGTGCCCTGGCAGTATGGCGTCGCATGGCAATACAATCCAATCATTGTATTGAGCACATCGGACTCGGCGGCGGGCGACATGAACCTGTATGAACGACTGACGGCGGAACTGGCGGCGGCCATCCGAGGCGGTGAACTCGCCGGGGGGCCGCCGGTACGGGAGTTCGCCAGACTGCGCGGCATCGGACCCAGCACCGCCGCGCGGGTTTACGCCAGCCTGCGGCAACAGGGGCTGGTCATTGGCGAAGTGGGACGCGGCACCTTCGTGCGCGAGCGGCCGATGGACGCGGGTCCGCTGTCGGCGGCCGCCAGGTACGCGTCATTGGGCCGCAGCGCCGTGGCGCTGGAGGCGCAGGACCTGCGCGCCGCGCTCAAGGCGGTCGCCGCCCAGCCTGACCTGGCGCAGCTGACCGGACAGGCCAGCCCGCTGGGCCGGACGTTGGTCCAGCGCGCCCTGGCCGCGCATTTCGTCGGAATGGGGTTGGACGTGCCGCCGGGGCAGATCTGCGTCGCGCACGGCGGACAGGCCGCATTGCGGCTGGCGGCGCTGGCGATCGCGCAGCGCGGTCAGCGGGTGGCGGCCGACGCCATCACCTACCCAGGCTGGAAGCTCGTCGCCGGCCAGCTCGGCCTGGATCTGGAACCGATCGCCTTCGATCGCGACGGCCCCTTGCCCGATGAGCTGGAGCGGACACTGCGCCGCAGGCGGATCAAGGCGCTCTATTGCATGCCCGTGGCGCATTTGCCCATGGGCTGGGTGATGCCGCCGCAGCGCTGCCGCGCCATCGCCGAGCTGGCCCGCAAGCATGATTTCGCGCTGATCGAAGACCTGACCTACCGCCATCTGAGGCCCAAGGCATCGACCGGCCTGTACCGGCTGGCGCCCGAGCGGACCTGGCTGGTCGGCAGCATGTCCGGCCTGCTGGGCGACGGGCTGCGCTTCGGCTATCTGGTCGCGCCCGACCCGAACCGGCGGGTCCTGGAAAGCCTGGCCATGTCGTGGGGGCTGGCTTGCGCGCCGCTGCTCATCGAGCTGGCGCGGCATTGGCTGGAGGACGGCACCGTCGGCGCGATCCAGGCGCGGCAGGCGGAGCATGCGCGCGCATTGTGGCAGGCCGTCGCCCGCACGGAGCTGAAGACGCTGGGGTCGCCGTCGACGGCGGGCTGGGGCTTGTGGCTGCCGGCCGGCCGGGGCCGGCGCGCGGAGGATCTGGTGTCGCGCCTGCGACGGGCGGGCGTGGACGCCATCGGCAGCGAGCCGTTCAGCGTCGCGGCCGCTCATCCCAACGCCTTGCTGGTCCGGCTGCGGCTGCTGGCCGGGGAAGACGTCGCGCCACTGGCGCGGACTATCCTGGATGCCTGGGCCTGAATTCAGCGGACAGGCAGATTCACGCCAGGGCCGGGTCGCCAGACAGGCGTGGCGGCCGGGCCGCGCGCGGAAAGAATCAGTCCCAGCACACCGTATAGACCTGGAACCCCTCCCCCGCTTCCGGCGCGGCGACATGCTTGCCGTAGGGCCAGCCGGTGATGAGGCCGTCGGCCTCCAGGCCTTCCAGCCACCGCTCGGCGTCCGCCTGCGTAGCGGACGAGATCACGTGGATGTTCTCGGCGGCGGGCCAGTCATCGCATTCCAGCGCCATGCCCCAATCCTGGTGCAGGCCCACGTAGACGCCTTGTACGTCGGGGCGCCGGGCGATGGCCTGGAAATGGGCGTGGATCTCGCGCAGGGTCGGACGTCCGTAGCCCCATTGGTTGGGCGCGATGGAGTCCTCCTACTCGTTGCCGTCGAAATACTCGTCCAGCGTGACGACCGGCAGATGGTCTTCGTCCAGCGCGTCCAGCGCTTCGAGCTTGTCCAGCAGGGTCTTGCGCGCGTCCATCCGTGCTCCTGTACGCGTTAGAGAAACTCGGCGCGTCCGGTCAGCCGGGCGCGCCGATGGCCGCCCGGTTCAGCGCAGCACGTAGCCGCCGTCGACGAAGAACGTCGTGCCGGTCGTATAGCGGTTCGAGAGCAGCATCCAGGCGGCGTTGGCCACGTCGTCCACCTGGCCCACGGCCTGCAGCAGCGTGCTGGCGCGGTACTGGGCGAAGGCGGCCTCGCGCAGCTCGGCGGGGCGCGCCTGCCACAGGTCGCTGTCTATGGTGCCGGGCGCGATCGCGTTGACGCGGCGCGGCGCCAGCTCGGTGGCCAGCCCCCTGGCCAATCCCTCGATGGCCGCGTTGGCGGCGGCGTAGGCGGCGCCGCCCTTGACGGGACGCGCGCTGGCCGCGCCCGACATCAGCAGCACCGAGGCGTCCTGCGCCAGTTTGGGCAGGGCCGCGTGCACGGCCCAGTATTGCGGCCAGAACTTGCCCTCGAACGGGCTGCGCGCCTGGTCCTCCGTCGCCTGGGCGAAGGGGGTGACGGTGTAGTTGGCGCCGGGCGTGAACAGCATGTCGACCACGGGCAGGTCGTCGAAGAAGGCCGTCAGCGACGTGCTGGAGAACGCGTCGACCTGCCTGGCGATGGCATTCTGCGGCAGGGTCTTCAGGGCCTCGTCCAGGCGCCGGCGGTCGCGGCCGCCGATGATGACCCGGGCGCCCTGCGCGGCGGCCACTTGCGCGGTGCGCAGGCCGATGCCCGAGCTGCCGCCGATGACGACGAGTGTCTTGCTGTCCGACATCATGATTTCCATGGAAGTTGAAAGCGATGAGAGAAACGCGGCGAGGCGGCAAGGGCCGCTTGCGTGGTCCTTGCCGCCTCGTGCCTGTCTGCATTCGGATGACGGGGCCATTGTGCCATGGCCACGCGCGGGCTTCGTCCACGGCGGCCCTGCCCCGTCGCCTCAGCGATGGATGCGCACCAGACTGAGACAGCAGGACGCCATCGCGATCGCGCCGGCGATCCACAGCGCGGTCTGCATCTGTCCGACCTTGCCGCTGGCGAACAGCTGGCTGGCCACGCCGGACAGCACCACGGCCACCACCGCCGCGCCCAGCGACTGGCCCAGGGTGCGGGCCGTGGCCAGCACGCCCGAGGCCGCGCCGCTACGCGCGCGCGCCACGTTGCTGAGCATCTCCTTGTTGTTGGGCGCCTGGAAGAAGCCGAAGCCCAGTCCGCACAGGCCCAGGCGCCACAGGATGTCGGTGACGTCGTGCGCATGGTCCATGGACGCGATCAGGAACAGCCCCAGCGCGAAGATGCCAACGCCGATGGTGGACAGTAGGGTCGCGTTGATCTTGTCGGACAGCCGCCCCGACAGCGGTGCGGCCACGGTGACCACCACCGGCCAGGGCGTGAACAGCAGGGCCGACTGGATGGCGCTGTATCCATAGACGGACTGGAACAGGAACGGCAAGGCCACGAAGGAAATGCCCTGCGCCGAGAACGCGGCCAGCGAGGCCGCGGCGGCGAAGGAAAAGCGCTTGGACGCGAAGATATCCAGCGGCAGCAAGGGCGCGTCCAGGCGGCGCTGCCGGCGCAGGAACACGGTGGCCAGCACGGCGCCGCAGGCCAGCAAGGTCCAGACGATGCCATTGTCCCAGCGTCCGGCCTGGTCGATGGCGATCACCACGAAGCCGATGGCCAGCACGGAGTAGCCGATGCTGGACAGGTCGAGCCGCGCGCCGCTGCCCTCGTCCGCCGGCAGGTTGCGCAGGCCCAGGTACAGCGCCGCGACGCCGAACGGCACGTTGATCAGGAACAACCAGGGCCAACCCAGCGTCGATACGATGATGCCGCCCAGCGTGGGCCCGGCGACCGTGCCCAGCGCCACGATCAGCGCGTTGATGCCCAGGATCGAGCCCAGCAGCTCGGGCGGATAGATCTTGCGGTACATGCCGATGCCGATGCTGACCATGGCGGCATAGCTGAAGCCCTGCAGGCTGCGGAACGCGACCAGGGTCCAGAGGTCGTTGGCCACGGCGCAGCCGATCGAGGTCAGGGTGAAGATGGCCAGCCCGATGCAATACACCCGGCGGTAGCTGAAGACCGCCCCGACCGCCGCGAAGGTGATCATGGTGGCCGCGCTGGCCACGTGATAGGCGTTCACCACCCAGATGATGGCCGCCGGCGTCGCGTCCAGTTCCTTGGCGATGGTGGGCAGGGCCACATTGACTATCGACGTGTCCAGGGCCCCCATGAAGATGCCGATCAAAATCGCCATTGCGGCAAAGTATCTTGCCGGAATCGGGATGCCCGATGGCTCCGCGTTGATAGCCAATGTGTCCGACATGCCTGCTCTCCTGTTCAGATAAGGGTTGGGTTCTAGGATGCGTAGCGCTGGTCGCTGATGCGGATCCGGATCAGGTGGCGCGCGTGATCGCTGAATTCCGTCCTGCCGTGCAAGCCTTCATGGTTGTTGGTGAGCAGGATGTCGTCCGCGTCCAGCCGGCAGGTGGTGGTGAATTCCTGGTTGCCGATGACGTTCTCCAGGATGTAAAGCGCCAGCCGGTTCTCGGCGGTGTCGTACTCGGGATGCGCCTTCAGGCCGGCTTCGAGCGTGTCCTTGCGGTAGCGGATCAGCGGCTTGTCGGCAAAGATGGGCGCGAAGGTGGCTTCGGCCACGTCCTGCCGGCGTTCCTTGGTGTACGAGGTGGGGATGCGGAAAGGCAGCTTGGTCCTGGACAGGTGTCGGAATGCCCAATCGCCCTGGCTGCCGCTCTTGAGCGAATTCACGATGTGATGCCCGTCACGGATCAACGAGACCCCGCCGTCCTCGGCGGGCCGCACCACGTAGAGCAGCGTGTACCTTTCGGGATTCGGGAAGTACTGGGTGTCGGTATGCAACTTGGCCTCGTCGGCGTTTTCCGAGAAGGTGGAGACCTGGCCGGCGGGCAGGTCCCGCTTCTTGATATCCCAGATGATCTGGCGATTGACCCTGTCGGTCGGCGTGGGCCAGCCCAGCGCCAGGCACAGCAGGAACAGGATGCGGCGCTGCTGGTCCAGGTCCAGGCCGGCCAGGCCGCTTTTTTTCAGGATCAGCGCCGAATAGCGTGTTTCGAGCAGGTCCTTGATCGTTTCCGAGGCGCTGGCGATGCCGGGGAATGTGCGCAGCACGTCCGCCCGGAGGTGGGAAAGATCGATCTCGTCCGACAGTTTTTCCGGCGTGTGCGCGACGTCGCCGTAATGGGTGGCCAGAACATCCCGCGTGGATTTCTCGGCGTTCGTCAGCCAACCCGCATTGAACTCAAACTCACCAATTCGATACCCCGCGTCTTTGACAAAAGCAAGCATGGTTAATCCCTCGAAAGTGCTGGTTGAGTGCCCATCCCGCAGGATGAGTAAAGGTCTCCTCCAAGCCGGACGCTCGCGGCGCCCTTGTCGGAATTCACGCAACATCAATAACGCTTTCGTGCGAATGCAACTGCCCGGGTCATCCAATCATGGTGTGGACGGGTGCTTCTCCTTTGTTTTGGGGGGAATCAACGCAATGCGCCGGTCCGAAGTGAATCCTGTGCGGCGGGCTCATCCCTGATGCGGGTCGCGTCGGTACGCCGGGGCGTCATGTGATCCATGTCAAGCGTGCCGGCCTGCAATGATTCTAGATTGGATGCTGCGATGCAGTAAACATATTTACGATATTTTCCGGAAAAGAAAATTCCATAAATATCAATCACTTGAGTTAATCAAATGGTGTTTTGGTAATTTTCTTCTGTTTAATTCGTTGTTTAAAATGCCGCAAAGCAAAAGACGATTTCACATCGCGCTTCTGCTTTTTGCATTGCTCAAGGCAGCCGCATGACGTTTCCGCCCTACGCACGGGCCCGCGCCGGCATGACGTTTGAAGTGCCTGCCCGGATAGCGCGCGTCGGCGAAGTGCGGAGCATCGGCGATCTCCGCAAATGATTGACCTGCATGGCGCGCAGGCGTCGTTGGATGTGCGTCGTTCAGACAGCGGCGGCGCTGGTGAAGCAGCCCTCGCTGGCCAGGTCCGTCTTGATCCATTCGATGAACGCGCGCGTGCGGGCCGGCAGCAGCTTGGCGTGCGGATAGATGACGCTGACTGGCCGGGGCGGCAGTTCATAGTCGGCCAGCACCGTGGTCAGGCGGCCTTGCGCCACGTGCGGCGCCACCTGGTAGGACAGGAACATGCCGAAGCCCAGGCCGTCCAGGCAGGCGCCGAGCGCCGGGGCGACGTGGTTGAACTCCAGGTTGCCGGCCACCGGCAAGGTGAACATGCGGCCATTGTTCTGGAAGGCCCACCAGGAATGGCCGGCGCCGGAGAAGTCGATGCAGTTGGCCTGCAGCAGGTCCTTGGGATGCGCCGGCTCGCCCTGGGCCGACAGGTAGGCGGGCGCGGCCACCACCATGCGCCGCACCTGCCCGACCTGATGCGCGACGAGCGAGGAATCGTTGAGCCGGCCGATGCGCACGCCCAGATCTATGCCCTCTTCCAGCAGATTCACCTGGCGGTCCGCCAGCACCAGGCTGCAGCGCACCTTGTGGTGCTGCCGGACAAAGCGATTCAGCGACGGCGCCACGTGCATCTGGCCGAACAGCACCGGCGCCGTGATCGTCAGTTGGCCGGCGAGTTCCCCGGTGTCTTCGCGCAGCGCCGATTCGGCCTCTTCCAGGGTCGCCAGCACATGGCGGCAGCTATCCAGGTAGCACAGGCCCTCATTGGTGAGCGCGATGCGCCGCGTGCTGCGGTTGAACAGCCGCACGCCCAGGTCGGCTTCCAGCGCCGCCAGCGTGCGCACCACTGTCGGCAAGGACGCGCCCAATACCTGCGAGGCGGCGGTCAGGCTGCCCTGTTCCGCGATACATACGAATGCCGCCATGCTTTTCAGCTTGTCCATCAAAAATTACTCCAAGTTCCGCAAGAGTGAAATTCGTGACGCACCATTTATTCCGGGTGATCATGGCTGCATACTCCGTTTAGTTATTTTTTGTCATGAAAGGGATTATCGATGATTTCTCCGGTTCGGGCGTCTGATTATTCGCAGGTTTTTTGGACCGGGCATGGCCGGCATTCTCCGGCCGTCTGAATATCCCCTCTTCCCGTTGCAGGCGCGCTTTCCCCGCGGAAGCGCGCCTAATATGCCGCGCACGCGCAATACGCGCATGCCGGCAGGCGTTTTGCTGTTTTACGGCCCAGGGCGCAAGTTTTTCCGGCGCGCCCGCGACGGGCCGGCTTCGTTAGAAAGAAAACCATGTCATGCGAAGGAGACAAAATGCTGGATACCGCAAATCCGGTCAGGACCGACACGCACGCGCAACGCAAGGCGACCGTCGACCGCCTCACGGCCCTGTCCATCCGGAACAAGACCAATCCGTTCCTTGACATCGCCTGGCCCGAGTCGCTGCCAGAGGATGTCATGTGGATGCCCCACAAGCTGATGACGGTGCATGGCACCCAGGCGGGCGCAACGCTGACGCCCGAGCAGCTGCTCAGGCTCAGCAAGTGGGAAAGCATCTGGTTCTATAGCTTCAACGTCCACGGAGAACGGCACCTGCTGCGCGACGTGCTGAACTGCATGCACAGCCCCGGCTATGAGGACGTATCGGACTACATGCACCATTTCGTGTGCGAGGAAAACAACCATAGCTGGTTCTTTTCCAATTTCTGCACCCGTTACGGCGGCAAGGTCTATGTCGACAAGCGCTCGCAATTCCAGGCGCAGCCATTAAAGCCCGCCGCCAATGCCTTCCTTATCTTCGCCAGGATCCTGATCCTGGAGGAAATGCTCGATTACTACAACGTCATTATCGCGGCCGACGAGGCCGTGCCCGCGGTAATACGCGAACTCAATGCCCTGCACCATTATGAAGAGGCGCGCCATATGGCCTTCGGCCGCGCCATCGTGGCGGATCTGTTCGACAAGGCGCGCAAGAATTGCACGGACGAGGATATCGATGAGTGCCGCGCCTACCTGGATCGCTATATCGGCTGGTGCCTGGACTCGCTGTATTACCCGGCCATGTACCGGGACGCCGGCATCGCCGACGCTTATCAATTCCGCAATGCCGTCATGGCCGATCCGGGCCGGCAATCCCATCACGACGCCATGACGGCCAAGGTAAGGAAATTCTTCGCAAAGATAGGGGCAGCCTGAAATGAATAATCAAAATCCGGCCGTGGCCGCACTGACACAGAAAATCAAGCGCTTCGTCGCGGAGCGCAATCCGGAACTGGGCGACGTTCATATCGACGACACGGTGGACCTGATCGAAAGCCGCATCGTCGATTCCCTGATGTTCGTGGAATTCCTGCTGTTCCTGGAGGATCACTTCGGCTGCGAGATCCTGCTCGATTCCGGCGATGTCGGCGCCTTCCGCACGGTTCGCGGCATCTACGACAACTTCAACCAGAAAGCGGGGGTGGTGAATGTGTGATTCCGGCAAACACTGGGCCACCCATGAAGGGCTGGCCACGCTCGATCCGTTGGCGGTCCGGTTGAAGGATCTGCTGGACGCCAGCTTCCTGAACATCGCGGCCTCGCTGCAGGCCGAGCGCATGCAATTCCCGCCGCTGCTGAAGGTGGCCGACGTGGACGCGCTGGACTACTTCAAGAACTTCCCGCAGCTGCCGCTGCTGGTGTCCGCGACCGATGCGCAGGCCATGAACGACAGACGCGAGAGCAGTCGGGAGGCCTGGACCGAAATCAGCCACGACTGCCTGGCCCACGCGACCCACATCCTGCCGCCGGCGGCCTGCTATCCGGTGTACAGCCATCACCGGGACGCGCCGGTTGGCCGCCTGAAGACCATCACCACGGCGGCCAACTGCTATCGCAACGAAAGCCATTACCTGGGGCTGCGGCGGCTGAAATCCTTCAGCATGCGCGAGATCGTGTTCATCGGCGAGATGGAGCCGGTGACCCGGGCGCTGGGCCTGGCGCGCGGCCGCGTCCATGACCTGGCGGGCGCCCTGGGCGTCGAGACCCGGCTGGAGAACGCGATGGACCCGTTCTTCGATCCCAACTCCACCCGCGCGGTCACGCAGAAGATGTTCCCGACCAAGCAGGAGATGGTGTACGGCGACGATCTGGCGATTTCCTCGTCCAACTTCCACCGCAATTTCTTCGGCCAGCGCTTCAACATCAGCAGCGTGGACGGCCAGACCGCCTACACGGCCTGCATCGGCATGGGCCTGGAGCGCTGGATACACGCGATGCTGGAGGTCTACGGCAACGATATCGAGCGGGCCATTGCCCGTCTCGAGGCGCTGGAAGACGAGCTTGCCTCGGCGTCCGAAGCCGACGCGGCCCTGGCCTGAACCGCGATCGCCAGGACCGCCATGTCCCACCCCTCCCC